>QMLW01000286.1 GCA_003646935.1 Deltaproteobacteria bacterium | reverse complement strand
GGAGCAGGCCATGTGGCAGGCTACCGCGAATGAGATGTGGAGCGCAGCAAAGATGGAGAGGCTCGGTCTGGTTACCAAGGCCATTCCCATCAAGAAGAACGACAAGGGCGAATGGATGCGGGATCCCCGCGTGATCACCGACAAGTACGTCGAGAACGGCGAGATCGTCTATGGTGAGTTCAAGGCAGGGGCTGCGTACAAAGAGGCCAATGACATGCTGAAGACCCTTCAAACGGACTGGAGCCAGTTGGATGGGTTTATCAACAGGATGGTGTGGACCCTGACCAACACCACCTTCCTCTGCCTCATGAACACCATAGAGAGCATGAGGGTCAAGAAGAAGTTCTACTGGGATCTCCAAAAGAGCAGCCAGATCTACTGGTTAGGTGCCAATATGAATGCAGAGGCCTTCCTCGGCTTCAACGCCTTCAACACCCAGAAGATCACCGGCCAGAGGACGATAGACTTCATCAAATATCGCAAGGCCCTGGCTGACGTGATGACCTTCGATGATCAGCTGGCGGAGGAGGTGCTCCCCAAGCCGAAGGAGTAGTCGGGAACATAAGGAAAGCCCCGCCCTGGAGGATCGGCCTGTTGAGCAGAAGCGAAGAGTGATTAAGGGCTGTTTTAGTTCACGTGGTAGTAGACGAGATTCTTCTTGTGGTGTGGTTAGGTGCCTGTTCTTCAAGGGCGGGGATACACAACAGTGTGGAGTAATGGTTAAAGAAAAAAATCCGGAAGGTATCTTCTGGATTTTTTTTTCGTCCCATGTATCGTAAACTGAGAAGGCATGCTAGAGCGTTGATCCGCCGTTAAATTTTAAGTATAAGGGAATGATGGTGCCGTATGCTACCGTAAGAGAGGGGATTTTTCGGTGAATATGGACCTACGAGGTGTCTTGGAAAGGAGGCGATGATGTCCGCGAAACATATTACCGCACAAATCAAGGATGGGCTTGGCAGCATAACCTTAAATCGGCCGCCCGTAAACGTTCTCAATATCGAGATGATGGACGAGATAAATGAGGTGCTTACGGGATGGGTTGGAAACAATGATCTCAAGCTGGTACTCTTTCAGGCGGAGGGAAAGTGCTTTTCAGCGGGTGTAGATGTGGGAGAACATATGGGGGATCTCGTGTCGAAGATGATCGAAAGCTTCCATGGCATGTTCCGATTGATAGATAAATTAGGAGCGGTTACGGTGTCCTCTGTGTATGGGTCATGCCTTGGTGGTGGATGTGAGCTGGCGATCTTCTGCGATCTGGTGATCGCGGATGAAAGCGCGAAGTTCGGCCAACCGGAGATCCAGGTAGGAGTTCTTCCGCCCATTGCCGCACAGATAATGCCTCGGATTATCGGGAGAAAGGCTGCTATGGATTTGATTCTATCGGGGCGCATCATCTCGGCACAGGAAGCGCACGCCATGGGCCTTGTCAACAAGGTGGTTGCAAAGGGGGAGTTGGCCCGGGAAACGGAGGAATTCATTAAGCCGTACCTATCGCTGAGCGCCGAGGTATTGCGGATCACCAAGAAGACGGTTAAGGCCGGCCTCATGGATGAGCTTGAGCCATCGCTTGGGATTATCGAGGATATCTACCTCAATGAATTGATGCGAACGGCCGATGCCCATGAAGGGCTAAAGGCGTTTCTGGAAAAGCGAAGCCCCGAGTGGAAGAACCGCTGATGTAATCTCTCAGTATGCATGGAAATCTCACCCGAAAGGCCTCAATTCGCATGCAAGGGAGACCCAATCTGCCCGCATTTTTCGTTCTCGTTACGTTCATTATTGCGGCCCTGTCTGGCTGTGCCGTGCGCAAGAGCCGGCTAGAGGTGAGCGGCTATGAGAGCCCGGCCATGGTATTGCCGGAGGCCGACGATAGAGAGCTCCAGGGACCATATACGATAGACGGCGTTCCGCACTATTGCCTTCCGGGCGAAGAGGGATTTGTTGAAGAAGGTATTGCCTCGTGGTATGGAGCAAAGTTTCATGGCAGGAAAACCGCCAACGGCGAGGTCTACGACATGTACCAGAAAACGGCTGCCCATAAAACGCTGCCGTTTGGAACGCATGTAAAGGTGGTGAACCTTTCAAATGGAAAAGAAATAATCGTGAGGATCAATGATAGAGGCCCCTTTGTGAAGGAACGGATTATAGATCTATCCTTTGCCGCTGCAAGGGAGTTAGGGTTGATTGGTCCGGGCACCACCAGGGTACGATTAGTGGCCCTGTCGAGGGAGGTGGGCACCATTAAAGTGGGTGACACATACAAGCCTCTTGTGGAGGTGAGGAATTTCAGGAAAGGAAAATTCACCGTACAGGTGGGTGCTTTTACAACTGAAGACAATGCAACGCGGCTGGCAGAGCGCCTCAGGGTTTTATTTGATCATGTAACCATAACGACGTACGTTCCACAAAATGGAACTATTTTCTATCGGGTGAGGGTATCTCTCACTGAAGATCTGAATGAGACAAATCAGGTTGTAGAGAAATTGGAATATCTTGGATTTGATCACGCATTTATCGTGGCACTTTAGCCCTTTTGATTGATCTTTCTCCGAAGCACTCCGGAGGTCCTAAATACAACCACTTTTCGGGCTCGAAGCTGTAAGTCCTTTTTAGTTTGAGGATTTCTCCCCCTTCGTGCGGCTTTGCGTTTCACAACGAACTTGCCAAAACCGCTGACGAGAAGATTGTCTCCTTTCTCTAAGGTCTGCTTGATTATCTCCAAAAGGGTCTCAATAACCCTTCTGGATTGATTCTTGCTGAGCCCCACCTGATTGTAAACGCTATCGATAATCTTCTCTTTCGTTAAGGCCATGTACCACTCCCTTCTCGATTGCTGAGTTTCTATTGATGGTCAAATTTTTCCTTCAGTTTCTGGCACACGATATCAGGGACAAGCCCCCTGATAGCGCCCCCATATCTCGCAGCTTCCTTTATGATGGTAGAACTCGTGTAAAACCACTTGTAATCGGTCATCATAAAGATAGTTTGGATTTTATTGTTCAGTTTTCTGTTCATCAGGGACATCTGGAATTCATATTCGAAGTCTGACAGCGCCCTCATTCCCCGTATTATGACATTGGTGTTCTTGCTCTCCACGTAATCCACGAGTAAACCGTCAAAGGAATCGACGTAAACATTATTGTCGTTTTTTATCGATTCGCGGATCATCGCCAATCGTTCCTCGAGAGAGAAGAGGGTGTTTTTCATGGGATTTTCGGCAACGGCAACGTTAACGGAATCAAATATGGTGAGTGTCCTTCTCAAAATACTGATATGGCCGTTGGTGATGGGATCAAAAGAACCAGGATAGACTACCATTTTTCCCACGATATGCTTCCTTCTAATAGTGATATATACCTATTACAGTAGACCCATATGCCCGTGTGAGCTCTAGCACAAGATCGTCTACCTTTGCCGGTAGGTCATCATCAACGCCGGTCGAGGATTCCACGACTACCCTGCTATCCGTCGCCAGAAGCCCTCCATCCACGAGGTTGGAAAGCGTTGAGGCAATGTAGCCCTTTCCGTAGGGAGGATCAATGAAAACCAGATCGAATGGAGCGCAGTCTAAGTCACGAATGCGCGCCAGACCATCGGGCAGCCCCTCTTGTGCGAGTATAGCCCGCTCCTCAAAACCACATAATGATAGGTTCTTTTGTATGAGCGCGAGTGCTTTCTTTGACTTATCGATGAACACTGCCTTTTCCGAGCCCCTGGAAAGCGATTCGATCCCTAAACTCCCCGTTCCTGCGAATAGATCCAGAGCGATACAACCGTTCAGGGCCTGCCCCAGGATATTAAAAATGGCGCTCCTCACCACATCCGAGGTAGGTCGGATGTTGGTTCCTTTAATT
>QMLW01000285.1 GCA_003646935.1 Deltaproteobacteria bacterium | reverse complement strand
GGTAATCAAGGCCTACCTAGGAGAAGCCGTGAAAATGTAAATAGAATTGAAAATTGACAATTGAAAATTGACAATTAGTCTGCCTGCCGACAAGGGAATTATTTATTGTAACGTATGGATGAAAAACGCTTAAAACAGAGAACAAAAGAATTCGCCCATAGTTGTGTGAAATTGAGTATGGCTTTGCCGAGAACCTATTTGGGTAATCACATTCAGGGGCAATTGATCCGGTGTTCTACTTCAGTTGCCTCGAATTATCGCGCTGCGTGCATCGCACAATCTAAAGCAAGTTTTGTTTCAAAACTGAGTATTGTACTAGAAGAAGTGGATGAGGCCCACTTCTGGTTGGAGTTCATTATTGATGAGAAACTGCTAAGTGGAAATCGAGTTCTTCCATTGCTTAAAGAAGCAGAGGAATTAACAGCCATCTTTATTTCTTCAAGGAAAACAGCAAGAAAGGCAAAAGAATTGTCAATTGGGAATTGAAAATTGGTCGCCAATTGTCAATCGTCAATCGAAAATTGAAAATTGAAAAAGGTTTAGATTGGAAAAAATAGAACGCCTCGACGAGCACACCCTATCTAGCCTCACCCAATTCACGCTTCCACAGATGTTGGAAAAGCAGGCGCAGGTGTTCAGTTCAAGGAGGATCGCGGTCCGTGAAAAAAATTTCGGTATATGGCAGGCATATACCTGGGATGATTACCTTCGGTACACAAAAAAGGTGGCCTTGGGATTGGCGGCACTGGGGCTCAAAAGGGGTGAAAATATCGGCATTATCACCAACAATCACCCCGAATGGCTCTTTACCGAACTCGGCGCTCAGGCCCTCGGGGTGGTGACTCTCAATCTATTTACCTCAGCGGTGGCCAAGGAACTCGCCTTTGGACTCGGTCGTGTACAAGCCCTTTTTGTAATCGCCGAGGATCAGGAGCAGGTGGATAAGCTGCTGGAGGTAAAAGACGAGCTCTCATTTGTTAAGAAGATTATCTATATCGATCCCACCGGCATGAGGACTTACACCGATGATCCCTGGCTCATGAGCTTTCAGGAACTCCTCGAGCTCGGTGGTGATTTCGATGGGAAAAACCCGAATTACTTTGATGATGAGTTGCACAAGGGAAAGCCCGAAGAAACGGCCCTGATGATCATGACATCCGGTACTACCGGACTTCCAAAACTCACCATGATTTCCCATGAGAACTTCCTCGAAATGGCCAGAAAATGGCTTGAGACCGCCCCAATCGGTATTGGAGATAACTGGATATCGATTACCCCGCCGGCATGGATAGTGGACCAGATGTGGGGTATGGGAATAACGCTTTCAGGCGGCATGGTCATGAACTTCCCCGAGACGCTGGAGACTATGGTGGAGGACTTTCGGGAGATCGGGCCTACCGTTATCGTCACGGCTTCCAGGTTCTGGGAAGACCTCGCATCGAAGATCAGGGTGAAGATCAGTGACTCCGGCTTTATCAAGCGCTTTCTCTATCATACCTGTGTGAAGATCGGGGGCGCAGTAGTTGATCGTGAATCTCAAAGATTACCTGTTCCCCTCCACCTGCGATTTCTCTATTGGATTGCAACGCATGTCATGTACCGGCCCCTTTTGGACAGGGTGGGCTGTCTTCAGTTCAGGGGCGCCTACACAGGAGGACACCCAATAAGCCCCGATGTAATCCGGTTCTTCAGGGCTGGCGGTTTAAACCTCAAGCAATGCTATGGGCTTACCGAGGCGGGGGGCATATTTCAGGTCCAGCCCGACGATGAGGTAAAGCTGGAGACCGTGGGGGTGCCTCTGCCGCGAACTGAGGTGAGAATCGCAGAAGACCAGGAGGTCCTCGTCAAAAGCAAGTCGAACTTCGTGGGATATTATCAGGATGAAGAAGCGACAAAAAAGGCATTCAGCGATGATGGCTGGCTCCGCACAGGGGATGCGGGCTACATCGACGAGGACGGGCACCTGCTTATCATCGGTAGAAAAGAAGAGATCATGAGGACCAGGGATGGCGAGGCCTTTTCTCCTGATTTCATTGAGACACGTCTGAAGTTCAGCCCCTACATAAATGAGGCGGTCATCTTCGGTGAAGGTCAACCTTTTATCACCGCATTTATAAATATCGATTTCGGAAATGTGGGCAATTGGGCGGAGGAGAGAAAGATACCCTATACCACCTATACGGACCTCTCGCAGCAACCAGCCGTAGAGGAGCTTATCATGGGAGAAATCCGGGAGGTAAACAAACAGCTGCCGGGACCAATGCAGCTGGTGCATTTCATCCTTCTCTATAAGATGCTCGATGCGGATGACGAGGAATTGACGCGGACCGGGAAGGTGAGGAGAAAGTTCGTTTTTCAACAGTATAAAGACCTGATCGATGCCATGTATTCCGATAAAAGGGAATTGGCGGTTACCGGTCAGGTGAAGTATCGAGATGGACACGTTGGTACTATAGAAACCACGGTTAGAATACTAGCCGTGGAATAAGGAGCTCCCTCCATGGAATTTTTCTTGCAATTAACGATAAACGGTCTATCGCTCGGGTTTCTTTACGCCCTCGCCGCATTGGGATTTGTCATGATATTCAAGTCAAGCAGCGTACTTAACTTCGCCCATGGTGCGCTGATGGCTATAGGTGCCTTTCTGTTCCTCGTGCTCTCAACCTGGGCGAGGCTGCCTATTTGGCTTGCCTTTCTGCTTACCTTGATCGGTTCCTTCTCGCTGGGATTCATTGTCGAGCGCTTTTTCCTGCGTCCCTTGATCGGTGAGGCCCTCATCGAGGTCATCATGCTGACCCTGGGGCTCTTCATCATGATAAAGGGGTTGCTGCTGTTCATCTTCGGGGGAGATCTTTACGACTACCGGAAATTCCTCCCACCGGCACTCACCTTCCATTTTGGAGGAATCGAGGTTGCGGGGGTGTACGTAGCCGCCTTCATCATAGGGCTGATCTTCCTGGCACTGTTCGGGTTCTTTTTTAAATATTCCTCCCAGGGTATCTATATGAGGTCCGTTGCCGATAATCAACCCGCTGCAATGGCCCTCGGTGTTCACGTGAGGCGGGTATTTGCCCTCTCGTGGGCCATTGCCGCACTCGTTGCTGCGATGAGCGGAATCGTGCTCGGAATCATCAATGGAATCAACGTACACGAGGTGAGCGATATAGGACTCAAGGTCTTTCCGGTGGTCATCCTGGGAGGCCTCGATAGCATAGGAGGCGCCATCCTTGGCGGGATTATCATCGGCCTGCTTGAGACATTTACCGGCGGGTACATCTCAACCGGCCTCAGGGAAGTCATCCCCTACGTTGCGCTCATCATTATATTGCTTATTAAACCGTATGGGCTCTTTGGCCTCGTGGAAATCGAGAGGGTGTAGTAATTGAAAATCGTAAATCAAAAATTGTCAATCAAAAGGGTGTAAGAGATGCGAAGGCTACGATTCCATCCCTGTGGAAACTACAATGAGACCTACGGAGAGGAGCTCACCATCTTCGAGACGGATTTCGGCAGGCTTGCCACACTCGTTGGCCTCATCCTTCTGTTTGCCGTTGTCCCTTTCACCGTCAATGCCTACGTCCTTTATATCATAAACACCATTGGTATCTTCGCTATCGCGGCCATCGGCTTGAACCTGCTCATCGGCTATACCGGTCAGATCAGCCTCGGTCACGGCGCCTTTTTCGGTGTGGGGGCCTATTCCGGTGCAATACTATCAACGAAAGTAGGGATCCCTTTCATAATCGCAGTTCCCGCCGCCGGGGTCATCACCGCCATTATCGGCATGATCTTCGGCAGCCCATCAATAAGGCTGAAGCACCTTTACCTCTGCATTGCCACCCTTGCGAGCCAGTTCATCCTGG
>QMLW01000284.1 GCA_003646935.1 Deltaproteobacteria bacterium | reverse complement strand
CACCACGGCTACCACCTTGCCTCCCCGCTCCTTGGCCTTGACGATGAGATCCGTGGCCTGTTTGAGCCTTTCCCTTGTCTTTTGAGCAAGACCGTTATACATGCTCCTAATAGCCTTTCGATCAATGGCCATACGCAACGCCCCTATTTAAGGCTTATTCATACTACCCAAACACCCGCAGCATCAAGGGAATAGCCACGAAGGCTCCCAAGGAACTGCCGAGATTCGTGAACACCACCACCAGCAAGACCCTGATGATCTTATTCCTCCAAAATCCCCTCAGCGTGGAGATGTCTTCGGGCAATCCCTCGAAATCCCTCACCTTTGGCTTCCCCACGAAAACCTCTACAAGGCCTGAGAACCAGCCAGCCGCCATCATGGGGTTGAGAGAGGTAAGCGGTGAGGCCCCGATGGCGGTGAGGATGGTGAGCGGATGCCCTAAGGCAATTGCGGCACCGAGGCCTGCCAGTGTGGCATTTGCGAGGATCCACCATTTTATCATGTGCGTGCCGGCAGAGGCCCCGGCAGTTGCGAAACCAACCACAATCAGTGCTATGATGAGCGCAGGTATCCCCCATTTAAGGATGCTCATAAACCTTCCCTTGGGGGGCAGGCGGGTTAGCTCCGCAAGGTCTATGGAGCTTCTCCAATACCGTTGGATGCCGGGCACATGCCCTGCCCCCACTACCGCCACAATCCGTTTGCCGGGAGCAGCCCGAATCTCGTGTGCGAGGTACTGATCCCTTTCGTCAATCAACACCCTCCTTATCTCGGGAAAGGATTCGCCTATTTCCGACAGGAGCAACTCAAGAACATCCTCGGTTTTCATCTTCTCGATATCTTCCTCACTCACGGAATCGAAATCCCCTGCCGAGGTAAGGAGTTGAACCAGCAACTTTATCTTTGTCCAGAAGCCCATCAAGCGCCAGGTCCTCGAGAGGGTTGTTCGTATATCCCTGTCCGCCAGCCAAATACGGGCACCAACGGACTCCGCTGCTTGAATGGCCCTGAGGACTTCCTCACCCGGCTTGATGCCCAACCTCAAACCGATCCTCTTCTGAAAATAGGCGAGCATGAGATTTGACAGCAGCACGTAGGCCCGCTTCTCCCTGATCACCTTGATGAGTTCAGTCTCCTGCCACTTCTTCTTCTGGGTGATTGACTGGTATCTCGACTCGCAGAGCTCGATACACACCGTATCGGGCTTCTCCTGCTCAATGACGTGACTTACCTGCTCAACGCTCTCCCTGGACACGTGGGCCGTGCCAATGAGCGTTACCTCCTTATCCTCATGCCTCAACTGATGCCTATGTTCAATATCCATCATGCAGGTCCAATGCAATCCTTGCTGCGAGAAAAAGCGTGGAGTTTATCTACAATTACTACTGAGTTCATAAAATAGTTACATTGAATAACGTCAAATATGGTCATTGCGAGCGACTGAAGGGAGCGACGCAATCTCATTGTTACACTTATTGCAAAGATTGCTTCGTCGCTCACGCTCCTCGCAATGACAGTTTTAGGCAATCTATTTTATGCTCCCCTTAGTAACTCTCTTCGATTCGAGGAAAGTTACCCACACAAGTATAGGTAACGCGTATTATCACAATTTGTACCGCTATCCAACTGGTTTTAAGGCTATGAGGCGGTGTTGGAAAAAGAAAACTGCTTACAGCAGCATATTGACATCCCCCATGGCCTTCGATATAACTCCTCCCACACCTACTATAGAGAGGTAAGGGATTTAATGCGAGCCTTGAATTACCAAAGGCCTTTAATAGATGGCCTTCCCTATTCCGAGACATTCTCCGGCTCGGTCCGCATATATTCTATAACCTCATTACCATCTTACCCTATGTAGCTATGCCGAGCGAACACAAAAGCCACGATCCTCGCCGTTGGGTAGTCTTTGGCGTAATGTCCGCAGTTTACTTTTTCGTTTACTTCCATCGCGTCTCTACTTCGGTGATCGCCCCTGATCTCCTCGCTGCTTTCCAGACTCGCGCTACGGCATTGGGGTTCATGTCCTCCATGTATTTCTATCTCTACGCACTGGAGCAACCGCTGGTGGGCCATTTTTCCGATACCATAGGGCCTCGACGGGTAGTGGGGTTTTGGTCCTTGATCGCGACCCTGGGTTGCATCATCTTCGCCGTGGCACCCACAATCGGATGGGCTGCGGTCGGCCGTGGCCTGATCGGCTTTGGAGTAGGCGGCGTGTACGTGCCTGCATTGAAGGCCTTCTCCCAGTGGTTCCACGAGAGGGAATTCGCAACTATGACGGGCCTGCTCTTGTCTTCAGGCAACCTGGGAGCAATCGTTGCCACCACGCCGCTGGCGTGGATGGCGAAAACATGGGGTTGGAGATCGAGCTTTTTTCTTATCGGCGGCATCACTCTCGGGCTTGCCTTCGCAACGCTCCTCATCCTTCGGGATCATGAGGCTGCAAGCGAGCCGATGGGCAAAGAAGGTGCCTCTGCCAATACCCACGATATGGGCCCCGGGAGTTCGAGCTCGAAGGTCCTGGCCTCACGCAGATTCTGGATCCTGGCTGCGATCTTCTTCAGCTTCTTTGGGGTTTACTTTTCGTTTCAGGGGCTCTGGGCGACACCCTTCATCATGTCTATCTTAAAGCTTGATGCCTTGCACGCGAGCGGATTAAACATGTTGATTCCGGTGGGATTCATCATTGGTGCTCCGCTGTCCGGATGGGTTTCGGACAGGATCTTCCCCACCAGGGTCGATATGCTTCTGTGTCTCTTGGTTCTTGCGACAGGGGTCTGGGCGATCCTCTCGTTAGCGTGCCCAGTCCTCAGAACCGGAGGAATGATCGCCCTGCTGCTCGCCATAGGGGGAATCGCTGGAGGATTTGCCACGAATCTCTGGACATTAGTCCGGGAGATCACTCCGAGTCCGATCCTGGGGCTTACCTCTGGACTTCTGAACCCTTTTCCCCTGCTCGGCCCGGCAGTTTTACAAATCCTGACTGGAGCCATACTGGACCGCACGGGCAGGATAGGCGGGATGTACCCGCCGACAGCCTATAGGAACGCATTCCTGGTGTGCCTTTTGATGATCGCCGGCTGCCTTGCGCTGTGCGTGATACTGAGGAAACAATTGCGGATGAAGGACTAATCCGACTTTCTGAAGTTTTCTTACTAAAAAAGGTATTGTACCAGATCTTGAACCAGATCTTTCTTAAAACCGAATGGTCCTTTCCATCCTCTCTGATCCTCTACCACGCCGGTGCCGCAACAACCAGAATGATACAATCATCCTTTCCCGTGTTGGTAAGGCCGTGGCGTGAGCCCGTGGGGATCCATATGGCATCGCCCGACACCACGTGCCGTGTTTCGTCATCGAGGGCCATCTCCCCCTCACCGCTCATGATGAAATAGATCTCCTCCATGGGATCCACGTGAGCCTCGAGTTCTTTCCCGGGCGAAAGCTGTGCAATGGCCAGAAACCCGATCTCCCTCAACACCCTTCGATCCAGTATCATCTGCGCGATCCCGCCTCCGTGGGCGCGATAGGTGGTCTCCAGCACCTCTTCATCCCTAAGATTCCTGACGATCATGCCTCCTCCACAATTTCTGATCCTTCTATTGCCTATCTTTAAAGATCTTGTATGATCAATAGAAGCTAAATTCGCTTTACAAATGGATCTAAGGCTTAGTACTGGATAAGCATCTATTTGGAACTTAGTTCGCTTCGCTCACAATTGGAATAATGGAATGTTGGAGTGATGGAATATTGGGTTTTTATTTCGCCTCGTTGAAAAATATCACGATCCATGAGATAAACCAATCATGGAACGAAAAAATATCCATAGAGGGTTTAAAAAGCATAGAGTTTGGCAAGATGCTGTTTCCCT
>QMLW01000283.1 GCA_003646935.1 Deltaproteobacteria bacterium | reverse complement strand
GTTCCATGATGAGGCCAAAAGCAGGCACTCGGCTTACATACGATTTTCCGAAGTTGCCTTGGGCAGCGTTGGCGATGAAGTTCATATATTGGACATAAAAGGGCTTGTCCAGGCCGAACGCCTTCCTCACCATCTCCCGCTCCTCGGGTGTGGCATACCTCCCCGCCAGCGTGATTACAGGATCTCCTGAAAAGCGGAAGATAATAAAGCAAATAAAGGAGACCGCCAAAAGAACGACCGCCCCTTGAATCAGTCTGCGCGCGATGTATGTAAGCATGGGATATATAAAGGCGGAGCCGCATTCACCCGGCTCCGCCTTTCGGTGAGCTGTTAGTCCCTAGAGATTTCCTTAAACACAATCCATCGATCTGGACGCGGGTGGAACGTTATGCCTTTGCCTTTCTGAACCGCGTAGATATCCTGTTGATAGTGGAGTGGAATCCATACGATCTTATCTACCATGGCGATCTTATTCAGGTCTTGAAGCACCTTCTTGCGGTCCGGCGGATTCACGATGCCTGCTGTGGATTCGAGGAGGTTATCGATGGTAGGATCGCTGTAATTGGTACCGTTTAACCCTCCGAATTCCTCTCCGCGGGAATGGGCCAGCTTGAAATAGGTTCGCCCCATATCAAAGGCACCGTCGAACCAGCCGATCAGATAGAAATCAAGCTCCCCCCGTGCCACCTGGGGGAAGAAGATGGATTTGGGCTTCACGTCCAACGTAGCCTTAATGCCCACCTTGGCCAGGTATTTTGCCACGGCCTCGGCGATCTTTTCGTCCTGTACGTAGCGGTCATTGGGGCCCGACAAGGTGATCTCAAACCCATTCCCGTACCCCGCTTCACCTAAGAGCTCTTTGGCCTTCTCAGGATTATACGGGAGACGGCTGATGCCCGGATTATACCCGATGGTAGGAGGATCCGGAACCTGAGCAGCGGGCGCGGCATGGCCCCTCATGATCTTCTCGATGATCTCATCCTCGTTGATGGCCATGTACATGGCCTTGCGAACTCGGATATCCGCCCAGGGGGTCTCCTGCTTGTTGCCCAAGGCCAGGAAGATGGACCTTCGGGCCGGACGGCTGACCACGTCAAGCTTGGGATTCTGGATCACTTTTTGATACAGCTCCACGGGCACGCCGGAAACAAGCTCAACCTGCCCGGAAACAAGTGCGGCAAAACGGGTCGAGGACTCGGTAATGGGCCGCAGCTCCACGTTCTTGATGGGCGGGGGGCCTTCCCAATAGTCTTCATTCGCCGCCATCTTAAGATACGACCCCTTGACCCACTCAACCAACTTGTAGGCGCCTGTTCCAATGGGCTTTACCTCTAATTCTCCGGGGTCTCTGGCCTCAGAGGACTCCTTATCCATTATGTAGATTTGATGCATGTTGTTGGCGAACCACGGGATCGGATCCTTGGTTTTGATCACTACCGTGTAGTCGTCAATGATATCGATTGCCGCAATGCTTTTTCCCGTGTTGATGAACTCTGATACATCGGGGTTGGAGAGCCGCTCAAAGCTGAACTTGACGTCCGCAGCGGTAAAGGGATTCCCGTTGTGGAACGTGACACCCTTTCTGAGATAGAATTTCCATGTCAGAAGGTCGGGGTGCTCATATCGTAGAGCCAATGCCGGGGAAAGCTCTCCTTTGGGTGCTTTGCGCTGCATGAGTCCATCAAAGAAGTTTGCCATCACCGATAGGTTTGAATCCGCATCGGAGCCGTGTGGGTTCATGGTCCTGGGTGGACTGTCCACGGCGACTGTAATGGATGAAGCTGCCGCTGCCTGCCCCGTCAAACCAAGCATGAACCCCATGAAGATACCTAAGAACAAAACGATAGAAGCTTTTTTCATTTTTCTCCCTCCTTGTTCGGTAAAAGTTTCTTGCTATATTGTTTGCAAATGATCACCTCCTTTCCTCTAAAGTTGCTCCGTATCTTTAACAATCAGCCTAATCATACATCTTGTAGAATAACGATAAATAAAATCCCCCTATAAATCAATATAAATAGCAGGACACCCAGTGATCGCCTCCTATGTCTTTTAATAGCGGCTCATCTCGATCGCATCCCTCCATTTTATGGTGACACCGGGGATGAAAATAACAGCCCGACGGAGGATTAATAGGGCTCGGCACATCGCCTTTGAGAATAGCCTTTTGCTTACCCGCTTTCGGATCCGGCACGGGAATAGCCGACATCAAGGCCTGTGTATACGGGTGTTTGGGGTTATTGTACAGCTCTTTGTAGGAGGCCATCTCCACGATTTTCCCCAGATACATCACCGCAACACGATCGCAGATATACTCCACCACTGCCAGGTCATGGGCAATGATGATGTAAGAGAGTCCGAACTCTTGCTGCAGTTCAATCATGAGATTGATGATCTGCGCCTGGATTGAAACATCCAGGGCTGAGACTGGCTCATCGCCGATGATGAGCTGCGGGTTCAGTGCCAAGGCCCTGGCAATCCCAATCCTTTGGCGCTGGCCGCCGCTGAATTCATGGGGGTACCGCCTGCCCTGTTCAGGGGTAAGCCCCACTTTTTCAAGCAGATATGCGATTCGATCCTTGCGCTCGGGGCCCTTATATACACCGTGGATCTCCATGGGATCCCCAATGATCTGATTCACGGTCATCCGGGGATTGAGAGAGGAATAGGGATCCTGAAAGATTATCTGCATTTCCCGCTTGAGGGATCGAAGATGGGATTTGCCCATATTGGATATACTGTTTCCCTGAAAGGTTACCGATCCGGCAGTAGGTTCGATCAGCCGGAGTATGGCAAGGCCGGTCGTGGTCTTGCCGCAGCCGCTTTCACCCACTAGTCCGATTGTCTCGCCCTTACCGAGCGAAAATGAGACCCCGTCCACGGCATACACATAGCCTACCGTCCGCGATAAAAGGCCTTTCTTGATGGGAAAATGGACTTTCAGTTTATCTACGCTAAGCAGTGCTTCCATTCAAACATGCCGTCCTTGCTTGCTCTAGTAAAGCCAGCAACGGACCCGATGGGCGCCGCCTACATCAACCAGTTCGGGGACCTTATCCCGGCACATGGCCATGGATTCCGGACATCGAGGACAAAAGCTGCATCCCGGCGGCAACTCATAAAGACTTGGAACAATGCCCGATACCTCTTGAAGCCTCTGCCTACCGTATCGAGCCCGCTCGCCGAGCTTTGGAATGGATTTAAGAAGCCCTCGTGTATATGGATGTTTCGGATCTTCAAAGATTGATTCAGTTTGACCCTCTTCTACTATCCTTCCTGCATACATTACCGCTATACGCTGGGCAATCTCCGCAATCACCCCAAGATCGTGGGTGATAAGCATGATCGCAGCTTCGAATTCCTCCTTGAGCTGCATCATGAGCTCGAGAATCTGTGCCTGAATGGTCACATCCAGAGCAGTTGTCGGTTCGTCGGCGATCAGGATCTCCGGATTGCAGGAAAGGGCCATGGCGATCATGGCCCTCTGGCGCATGCCCCCCGAGAGCTGATGGGGATATTCATGGACTCTCTTCTCCGCCTCGGGGATTTTGACCTTCCTGAGCATCTCTATCGACTTCTCCCAGCTATTCCGCTTGGAGAGCTTCTCGTGGAGGATAAACATCTCAGAGATCTGGTTTCCGATGGTATATACGGGATTCAGCGATGTCATGGGTTCCTGGAAGATCATGGAGATACGGTTGCCTCGAATACCCCTCATCTTATCCATGGTGAGCGTAACGAGGTCTATGCTGTCGAAGTCGATTATTCCATGGACGATCTTGCCCGGCGGCTCCGGGATAAGCCTCATCACAGATTGCGCGGTAACGCTCTTCCCGCATCCCGACTCCCCCACGAGGCCGAGGGTTTCCCCCTTATTG
>QMLW01000282.1 GCA_003646935.1 Deltaproteobacteria bacterium | reverse complement strand
TGATTTTAACCTTCTTGCTACGCCATAGGCATAATATCAGCAGGCCAATGCCATGACAAGAAAAATAAACGATGCTATAAGGATCTTGCGATCGGCCCTTCAATTAGTGTAATAAGATATGGATACGATTGATAGATTCCATTCAGAAGAAGAATGGATAGGATATCATATGAAAGAAAGAACGCTAAAAAAGGGCTGTTGTTATGAAAAATAGACCATTAGTTGCAATAGTGATGGGAAGTCACTCCGACAAGGAGGTTATGGATGAATGTGCTAACGCCCTCAGGGAATTGGCGATTCCCTACGAGGTAACGGTATCCTCAGCGCATAGGTCGCCTGAGGCAACAAGGGATTACGCGATCAGGGCACGAGAGAGGGGAATAGAGGTTATTGTTGCAGGTGCCGGGTGGGCAGCCCACCTCGCGGGAGTGCTCGCATCCCACACAGTGCTTCCAATCATCGGGGTACCCATCGATTCCTCGCCCCTTAGGGGAATGGATGCTCTGCTGTCAACCGTGCAGATGCCTCCGGGTGTTCCTGTGGCCACCATGGCGATCGGGAGGGGTGGTGCGGTGAATGCAGCTGTTTTTGCCGCTCAGATACTAGCCCTCAAGTACCCGGACATTGCTCAAAGGCTAGATGAACACAGGGAAGGCCTGAAAGCAAGGGCACGTGGGGGCAGCGTGGGATGAGCCAGGTAGTCAAGATCGACGAGGCCGAGGCCTCCCGAAAGGACCTTCAGAGGGCCATTTCCATCATAGAGGAAGGGGGCATCGTGGCATTTCCCACGGAATCCTTCTACGGCCTTGGTGTAGATGCCACCAATTCCTCAGCAATCGAGAGGCTTTTTCTGGTCAAGAAAAGAGATCCCGGTCTTCCCCTCCTCATACTAATTTCCTCCATCCATGAGCTCTCAAAGTACACTGCCTCTATTCCAGTAGGGGCATTGAAGCTTGCCAGAAGATTTTGGCCCGGCGGGCTCACCATGATATTGCAATCCTCGCAAGCCTTGCCCTCGGTGCTTACGGCAGGTACCGGGAAAATAGGCATCAGGATATCCAGTCATCCCGTGGCCCACGCCCTCACCCGGGCGCTCAACCATCCTGTAACCGGAACAAGCGCTAATATCTCCGGAAGGCCTCCTTGCATAAGGGCCGATCAGGTGGTAGAATGCCTCGGTGAACAAGTCGATCTAATCCTCGATGGAGGAATTACCGAAGGAGCGCGTCCCTCCACCCTTCTGGACGTTACCACCAATCCTCCTCTGCTTATCAGGGAAGGCATCATCAAGGCGGAGGAGATCATCGATAGCGGCATTTACCGGGAGATACTCGTCTCAACGCAAAACTAGGGGAATCCTTTGGGGTGAAACATATCAAAATCACTATCATCACCGGTCTCTCAGGTTCGGGAAAGACCACGGCGATAAACGCCCTCGAGGATGCTGGCTTCTTCTGCATCGACAACCTACCGGTGATCCTGCTGCCGAGGTTCCTGAAGCTCAAATCCAAGACCAATACAAAGGTGACCAAGCTCGCCTTGGTGATGGACCTAAGGGAGAGAGAATTCCTCCAACGGTATCCTGAGATCTTTCAAGAGCTCAGTCACGCAGGCTACCTCTTTGAGATCATCTTTCTCGAGGCCTCGGTGGATACGCTGCTCCGCAGGTACAGCCAAACGCGCAGAAAGCACCCCCTCAGCGAGGGGAAGAGCGTCCTCGAGGGGATCGAGGCTGAACGAGAAGCCCTGAGGGAGTTGAGGGATCTGGCTGATCTCGTCATCGATACATCGAATTACAATGTTCACCAGCTGAAGGGAATTATTTTAAACCATGCCCTCAAGGAGGTGCCGGAGAAGAGGATGAAGATATACATCCTCTCCTTTGGGTATAAGTACGGCATTCCCTATGATGCCGATATCGTGATTGACGTGAGGTGCCTGCCAAATCCCTACTTTGTTGAGGAATTAAAAAACCTTAACGGGACATCCCACGAGGTCAAGGAGTATATGGAGGCGCAGGAGGAAACCCACCATTTCCTCAAGAAATACCTGGATCTCCTCTTCTACCTCATCCCCCTCTATGAAAGAGAGGGAAAGGCATCTCTGACCATCACCATAGGCTGTACGGCTGGACGACATAGGTCGGTGAGCATCGCCGAGGCCATCTTTGAAGAGCTGAAGAAAACGAAAAATATCATCACGTTAACCCACAGGGATATTGGCTTGGAGAGGCCATGAAACAAGGGGGACAATACGCTAAGGCCCAGCAGCTCATCAGCAAAGGCGTGAGGATTCCTAATCCCGAGACTATCACCATAGGCGAGGAGGTATCCCTTGAGGGGATAGCGGGCAATGGCGTGGTGATCCATGCCGGATCCAGGATATTCGGCGCAACAACGGTCATCGATGAGGGCTGCGAGATCGGTTTCGAGGGACCGGTGACGATAGAGAGTTGTCAGCTTGGGCCCAGTGTAAAGCTAAAGGGTGGCTATTTCTCGGGGTCGACCTTTCTCGAGAGAGCCGCCGTGGGTTCAGGTGCTCACATTCGGTCCGGTTGCCTGTTGGAAGAAGAGTCCAATGGTGCCCATACGGTCGGGATGAAGCAGACCATCCTGCTTCCCTTTGTCACCCTTGGAAGCCTTATCAACTTCTGCGACTGCCTCATGGCCGGAGGTACGAGCCGAAAAGATCACAGCGAGGTGGGAAGCTCATACATACATTTCAACTACACGCCGGACCAGGATAAGGCCACCCCCTCGCTGATCGGTGATGTTCCCAGAGGCGTCATGCTCAATCAAAGACCGATCTTCCTGGGAGGCCAAGGAGGGCTGGTTGGACCGGTGAACATAGGGTTCGGAACGGTGATCGCCGCCGGCACTATCTTTCGGAAGGATTTCCCGAAGGGCAACGGCCTCCTCTTTTCCCAGATATCGATTAAAAAGCACCAGCCCCACTACCCCCTCTTGTATCCCGGCATTAAAAGGATCATTAAAAATAATATCAACTACATAGCTAACATCATTGCCCTAAGGCGATGGTATCTCGATGTCCGCTCTCTATTCTTCGGGTCCACGACCTTCCAAAAGGCCCTCTATAATGGGGCCCTGGAAAAGCTGGAGATTATCATCGATGAGAGGATCCAACGATTAGGAAAAGTCGCTGAAAAGATGCCCCAGTCCATTGAGGTGTACCATGGGGTGATGGGGGAGAAGGCCTCGCAGAAAAATATACAGCTCAGACGGGAATTCTTTGAGCAATGGGCTCGTGCAGAGGAATTTCTAAGGGAGTGTTCCCACAGAACGGGGGACCGGGCAAAGAGGGATGAATTCTTGGAGCTCATTCAGGGCGCAATACGCGAAAGGGGTAAGGATTACCTCAAAGTCATCAAGGGTATGGACCATGACGGGGCAGCCCTGGGCACTGAATGGCTCCAGGGTGTAGTGGCCGAGATTAATAGCGAGGCAGCTGAGATTATCCCATCCCTCAGCGCCTGAGTAACTGCTTGAAATTCCCTCTTTCAATAGCCAAGAAGCGGAGCGCACGGTTCAAACGCTCCTAATGGATAAAGATTCAAGAGAGGGTGTCTGCGTTCGATAAACCTCACTGGAGGCTTATTTCATACTGCTCGAGATAAAAATCGTTTTTCCCCACTATGATGATGCGCCTATTGATCTTTTTCTCCAATTCCATAACGGAATATCGCTCTTCCTCCTTTAACACCTTCTCTATCTCTGGGCTTACTAGGAGATAGACCTTGCCCTCATTGCCGGACACGGATTCCCGCTCCAAATCCCTGAATATCTCGTAGCAGACCGTGGTCGGCGACTTCAACCTGCCTTTTCCCTCGCAGTACGGGCAAGACTCGGTAAGGAATAGGTT
>QMLW01000281.1 GCA_003646935.1 Deltaproteobacteria bacterium | reverse complement strand
GCAATATCGTAGGGCATTTGATCCATCAACGTGAGGGCCCTTTCGCGGGCCATATCGCGGCTGATATCCTCCTTTAACGTAGTCTCTATTTGCTCACGGACCTCATCCAGGGTCTTAACCTTCTCCTCTTTGATATCCTCTACCTTGATCAGATGCCAGCCGAATTGTGTTCTTACCGGGCCGCCTACCTCTCCCTTGTCCAGCGAGAAGGCGAGCTCTTCAAAGGGCTCGACCATTTGACCTTTCTTGAAATAGCCGAGATCACCTCCATTTGAAGCGTTCGAGGCATCCTGGGAGTATTTCTTGGCGAGCTCGGCGAACTCCTCTCCGTGTTGTGCCCTTTTGAGAATTTCGAGCGCCTTATCCTTGATTTCTGCCTCCGCTTCCTTTGATGCATCAGGTGGCACCTTGAACAGGATGTGCCGTGCCTTGACCTGCCTCTGCTCCTTGAAGCGCTCGGGATTGTATTCATAGTAATCCGCGATCTCTCCCTCGGTAACGCTCACCTCGTCCTCAAAATCCGATGGATCAATGGTAAGATAGGAGATTTTAATCTGTGGCGGTATTCGGTACTCCTCCTCGTGTGCCTTGAAGTAGTCCTCCTTGTCAGTTTGGGTGACCTTTATTTCTCCCTTGAAATCCTCAGGATTGAAGGCCACAAACCCGAGGTTTACCTTTTCGTTTTGAAAGGTGTAGTAGTCGATGATCTCATTATCGGTAATGGGTAAAAAGGATTTGATGAAATGACCTATCTTCTGCCCCAGTAGCTCGTAGCCGAGGCCCGTCTCAAAGTCGGACGGCTCCATCCGGTTATAGTTCAAAAGGGATCGGTACCGATTTTCGTCGAACTCGCCATTAACCTGGAAGGCGGGGTAGCGATAGATAGCATCGGCTATCTCCTCATCGTTGACCTTAAGCCCTAGCCTGCTGGCCTCTTGGCTTATAAGCCTTTTCTCTATTAAGCTATCCAGGGCCTTTTGCTTGAGTTGGAATACCTTGATGAGGTCCTCATTCCAGTAATCCTTGTACTGCCTCTGCAACGCCAGCAACATATCGCGATAGGTTGCCTGATATTCCATCCCGCTTATCAAATCGCCGTTGACGTATGCGATCTTGGAGCCGGGCCTTGCCCCCCGGATTGAATATATGCCCCAGAAGACAAAGACAACGCCGATGAGGCCGATAATGATCTTAATCAGGATGGATTTGCTGTGCCGCCGCATCATGGTCATGAACATGAGGTAGTCCTCCTTTTCTCAGAACTCGATTCCCCTTCTGGCCTCGATGCCCTTCTGAAAGGGATGCTTAATCTCGTCGATGACCGAGACGAGGTCGGCCCTCTTGATGAGTTCCCAAGGGCAGTTTCGTCCGGTGAGCACGAGCTCGAGCTTATCGGGCTTTTTATCAAGAAAATCAACAACTCTTTTCAGGGGTATGAGATTGAAGTCGATAGCAAGGGTAATCTCGTCCAAGATGAGTATATCGTAACCACCGTTTTCAATAAGCTCTTCAGCTTTTGAAAGGGCCTTATTGGCCTCCTCGAAGTCGATAGGCGATGGCTTGTTGGGATCGATGAGCTCAGTGGTCCCGTAACGAAAAAGATCGATCCCGAGTTTCTTCAGGCTCCGCACCTCTCCGTAATCCCATATCTTCATGAAGTGAACAATGGCAACCTTGAGATTATGGCCCACGGCCCTCATCGCGAGTCCAAGGGATGCAGTTGTCTTCCCCTTACCACGTCCGGTATAGATTTGAATCAAACCGAGATTTTGCTTGGCTTTCACTCGACCTTGCCCCCATTGGATAAGACTCACCCGCCTTGATTGTTCAGATTCTTAACCGATTATGAGGGTCATGTCAATCCAAGGGATCAAAGAATTGTGTCTCAATAAAGAAAGTGTTATAAGGACAGCCTGAACGTACAGAGACAAGCACCGCATATAAGGGGAACGCTAAAGGTAACAAGGCAGAGGGATGCTCGAGCAGGGATTAGTCCAGGTTTACACGGGCGCAAGCGAACAGATGAACCTCGCGCATCTGGGACTGTGCCTCAGGGCAGCAGGGCAGGGGCTTCGCACATGTCTCATGGGACTTTCCGACCATCCGTTCATCGGCATAGAGGACAGGGCACTGTCATACTTAAGGCCCTCCGTGGTGGTTGAGCGGGTGGCCTTGTCAGGCGATGCTTCGGGTGAGACGTTGAGAAAGGATACCGGGGCAATTCAGGCTGCCCTTGAGCATATTCAGGAGGTTGCGGAGGGCGGCGGCATTGATATCATTATCCTGGAGGAAGTCAACCATATGCTCGAGAAGGGCATTATCCCCGTGGGATCTGTGGTGGAGCTCATAGAGAACAAACCAAGCGGTGTGGAGTTTGTCTTAACAGGCAGGAACGCACCGGAGGAGATTGTTGAGCGGGCCGATCTGGTAACCGAGATGGTTGAGCACAAGAGGGAAGAGGGCGCATGGACCATAGACGGCAGCAATCAAGAGGGATGCACCGGGGTTGTTACCGGAGACGGCAAGGGAAAAACAACCTATTGTCTGGGAAGGGCCATGCTCTTTGCCGCCAATGGAATCCCGGCAAGCATACTCCAGTTCATCAAATCCCCCCGGCCATATGGTGAGGTGGTGGCCATTGAGGGGTTCCCGAACCTGGAGATAAAGACCATGGGAGAGGGATTTATCATTGGTCCCCTGAAGCCCTCGAGGAGCCATATCAAAGCCGCGAGGGACGCATGGGAAGAGTGCCTGCGCGAGATATTCTCCCTTACCTACCGCCTGATCGTCTTGGATGAGATCAATATCGCAACCCACCTAGGCCTTGTTCACCCCGAGAGGGTGAGAGAGATGATGTTCTTAAAGCCAAGGGACCTGCATGTTATCCTAAGCGGCCGGAATGCGCACCCGGAGATGAGAGAACACGCATCCGCCGTGTTTGAGATGAAGGAAATCAAGCATCCCTTCCACCGGGGGATAAAAGCCAGGAGGGGAATAGAATTTTAGATACCTGATTACCCTTATACATTAGATGATCGCCGTAATCGGGAAGGGTGGTTCGGTTGCAAAGAGGAGATGGTATGTTTCAATTAGAGAGGGAGCAGAACGTATGTCAGATCGGCGGCGTGAAGTTCGGCGGGCAACCGGGCGAGTACCCCACGGTACTCGTGCCCTCCATCTTTCAAAAGGGAGACCGGGTCTTTGAGGGCGCCAGGAGGAAAGGGGGATTCAATAAAAAGAGGGCCGAGGAGCTCTTAACGAGCACAGCAATGCTCTCAGAGCAGACAGGGGTACCCTGCATGGCCGATATCGTTGCCAACACGGGCGAGGAGTTCAGGACCTATATTGACTTCGTTACCACGGTGACTGATATGCCCTTCTGCATCGATGCCTGGATGCTGAAACCGAAGCTGGAAGGGGCACGGTATTGCGCTGAGAGGGGGCTTCTGGACCGCATGTTTTACAACAGCCTCACCCTCTGGGAGCAGGACCTGGAGACCGAGATCAGGGAGATTTCCGCTATGGGCGTCAAGCATGTGCTGCTCGTGGCCTTCGATCAGGAGGACCAGATGCCAACCGGCCGTATCATGGGCACACAAAAGCTATTGGATGCCATAGAAAGGACAGGGGCTAGGTTTGAAAGCATCCTGGTGGATACCTCGGCCATGAACGCCCCTGCAGTGGCCTTGTGCTCGGTGGCCAATAAACTCATCAAGGAGAAGTGGGGATTTCCCTGCGCGAGCGCCCCTTCCAACGGAACGTATATGTGGAAGGCTGCCAGGGAGCTATGGGGATTCAAGGGCTGGGCAGGGGCCGACGCCGCCTTGGAGGGGATAGCCGCCGCCATGTATCACGACATGATTTTCTCTGGTCCCATGG
>QMLW01000280.1 GCA_003646935.1 Deltaproteobacteria bacterium | reverse complement strand
TTCTCTTGTGGCATGAAGATTTTCATTTACTTCGGAGGAGAAATCGGAGATAGTACCCCTGTAGATTCAATGTAAAAACACCGAAAATTTCCCGCATGAGCAACCGAATAAAAAAAAGAAAAAGGCCTTGCGTTTCGCAAGGCCTTTGTTGCTGTATGCGTGGTCGGGACGGCGAGATTTGAACTCGCGACCCCTTGAACCCCATTCAAGTGCGCTTCCAGACTGCGCCACGTCCCGAACCTTTAGCTACTCTGCCTGATATTTGTACCACCCATGCAGGGTGGTGTCAAGAAGGTTTCTACCGAAGTTGGTATGAGTGGTATGAGCCGAGTCGATTGTATAAGTAACAGGAATATCAAGATCATCTCCGCCTATGTGGAGAGCCTTCTGGGAGATACGGCTGGGGTCTTCGAGGGTTTACCCTTTCCTGAGGATAGGTTCGCATCCGCAAGGGAATGCCTAACAGATGAGGATGAATGGACCACCTTTGAGGTCTTTCAAGAGGTCTTTCGGAGGGCAAAGGAGCTTACGGGCGACCCCGATTTTTACTTCAACTGCGGTGCCTCGAGTGCAACACTTCACTCCTGGGGACGGTTTGGGTATTTCGTGCAGCTTTTCTCCGGCCCCAGTGACGGGATCAAGCGCCTGCCCTTTTTTAACACCAATTTCAACGACACCAAGGATATCGATCTCATCGAGCCCCCGGCCTATGACAAAACGCTCCGGAAGATCCGCGCCGTGATACGGGTCAAATCTCACGAGGACCACGACGCAAACAGGGATTACATCGGTGATCCCTACCTGAGGGGGATTATCTCCTCCATACCTACCCTGTGGGGCCTTCCTCAAGCCGTAGTTACCCAGACCATGAACGAATATGATCCGGAGGTCCTGTTCAACGAAGAGGAGGAATTCGCCTCCCTCAATCTCGATGCGAGAATGGAGGGCGAGGAGCTCACCATCTATTCGCCCGTGGATAGGGAGAGGAAGGTCGTGGGAAGAAAGGTGGTGCTCGAGCCCGATATCGTGGGTGGCAGGAGTTTCTTCCTGGGCAGGGTCTCGGCGCTTCCAACAGAGGGTAGTGCGGGTAGGAGCCAGCCATGCACAGGAGTGCTCATAACCGATTCACTCCGAGTAGGGAGCAGGGAAATCCTGAAACGGGGTGAGATCTTCAAGGGCCCCTATTTCATCTTGGTTATCACCTACGAGGAAGCCTCGTTCTTTAGGAAATTGCTTCGTCCAATAGGTGGGGCAAAAAAAGGCGGTGACACGGCCCACGGCATGATAGAGACCGTCAATCAGTTGCGGGAGGCTATGGCCGCCAAGAACACGGCCTATAAAGACCTGGAGAGGGTAAACACAGAGCTGCGCAAGGCCAAGGAGGAGATAGATAACTACGCGCGAAATCTCGAGGCCATGGTAGAGGAGAGAACCCGAGAGCTGAGAAAGGCCAAGGAGGATCTCGAGGAGCTTAATCGGGATCTCAGCCGGAAGGTCCAGGATCAGGTCGAGGAGCTTGGCAGGTACAATGAATTGCGAAGGTACTTTTCGCCCAAGATCACCGAACGAATTCTCTCGGATGGGAACGATTTGAGCGAGATCTCCCACAGAAAACTCATGACAGTGCTCTTCTCCGATATCAGGGGCTTCTCCGATCTCACGGACTCTCTGGAACCGGAGGAGATTTCCCTTCTGTTGAATAACTATTTGGCGGGGATGACCGAGCTTATCCATAAGTATGAAGGGACCCTCGACAAGATAATAGGGGATGGCATGATGGTTTTTTTCGGAGATCCGGTCTCGATCAAGGATCATGCCCAGAGGGCGGTTTTACTCGCAGTTGACATGCAGCGGACAATCAGACATCTAAAGGATGAGTGGTCGTCCTATGGACATGATCTTAATATAGGGATAGGGATAAATACCGGGTACATGACCGTGGGCAATGTGGGCTCCGAATTCCACCGGGATTATACCGTCATAGGAAATCAGGTGAACGTTGCGGCACGATTGGAGTCCATGGCACAACCTGGAGAGATTCTGGTCAGCCAGAGGACATACAGCAAGGCGAAGGATATCGCCCACTTTGAACGAGCCGGTACCTTTAACCTCAAGGGCATCCATTCGCCGGTTGCCGTATACAGGGTGCTGTATGGTCCTTAATGGGTGCTTTACCCACGCTACATGGAGTTGCGTTGTGATGATGACTTCTCGTCAATTTCAAGGCTCCCAGGCAGTTCAGAAAAGGCATCATCACTCTTATATCGAGTAAATTGCAGGTTCCTTAGTGGCGCATAATATGGATACCATGATGGATAAGCGGGCTTTGGAAGCGGACTGGAAGTATTGCCATGCGGTCTTGCCGAGGGTGTCGAGGACCTTTGCCCTCAACATCGGTCAGCTCGAGGGGGATATCCATAGGACCGTACTCCTTGGTTATTTGCTCTTTCGGATTGCGGATACCTTTGAGGATACGGTGTACCAAGAGGAGGGGGCAAAGATAACGGCCTTGAGGGATTTTTCGGACATCTTTAAGGGGGATAAGGACCTCGGTCAAAGGCTGGCCCTGTATGAGCCCCTCAAGTTTCTATGGACCGAGAACAGCGATGCCAAGGACCTCGTTGAGAATGGCCACCGGGCCCTACGGTGTTACTTCGATATCCCGGAAAGCCACAGACAAATCATCGACCCGCTTATTGTAAAGACGGCTGAGGGTATGGCGGGATTCCAAGAGAGGAAGCTCGAGAGCAGCCACGGGGTGTTCCAGCTGGAAGACCGCAGCGATCTG
Organism: Deltaproteobacteria bacterium; assembly: GCA_003646935.1. GTDB lineage: Bacteria > Desulfobacterota > DSM-4660 > Desulfatiglandales > B25-G16 > B25-G16. The sequence continues at coordinate 1,103 of QMLW01000280.1, read as the reverse complement.
GAGGATTACTGCTACTATGTGGCCGGCGTGGTGGGCGTGATGCTCACCGAGATCTTCTGCCAGAGGGAGCGCATCGCCAGTGTGCGACAGCAGCTTGAGAGATTTCAAGTCCACTTCGGCATTGCGCTCCAGCTGATCAACATCCTCAAGGATTACTCCAGGGATATCGCCAGGGGATGGTGCTATATCCCCATGGCGATTACGGAGAAGTACGGGATCGATATCAATAACATAGAGGGGCTCTCCGGCTGGCAGAAACGGGGAATAGTCCGCGATATGGTGGTTCATATCGTCCCCTTTCTGGATTCAACCCTGGAGTATATCAAATGGCTCCCCCTCGATGAGAGGTCCATCAGGCTGTTCTGCATTATCCCCTTTATCCTGGGATACCGAACCCTGGTTGAGATCACGAGCATGGAGGCGGACAAGGTGTCTCGTGAGGAGGTGACCCGCCTCATGGAGAAATCCTCTGCCTATGCGGAGTCGAACAACCTTCTGGAGAAGGATTACCTGGAGGCCAGGGAAGGTCCCTTGGACGTGAACTCCATCCCTTAGATAGAACTTAGCTCCGCTTCGCTCCACCATTCCATTATTCCATTTAGACTACGTCGAACATGTTCCATTAAAAATATTGTTATTTAAGCAAGTTGTAGAATTTCCGAGACGTTTACGAAGAGATTTTATGAGGGGGTGTGGGCAGGAACCTAGCGCGATCCGCTTGAGTAGTCCATATCGAGCTGAAAGAATCCCTCGCGCTTTGCACGGCCCGGTTTCGGCGAGCGCTCCTTCGGCTCTGTTCCCTTCTTGAATGCCTGAAAGCAGGTTTTCTCTGAGTGAGGGCCGGCCAGGAGGCCTGTCTTGGTGTCTATCTTGGTGATCACCACGCCCTCGGGGCTTTCAAAGGGGATAACGGGTTTTCCGTCGAGCACCTCCCTCATAAAGGAAAGCCAGATGGGGCATGCGGCCCTTGATCCTGTCTCACCTTTTCCCATGGGGGTTCTGCCATCGTAGCCCACCCATACGCCGGTTATCAGGCTAGGGGAGTAGCCCAGAAACCAGGCATCTCTCAGGTCGTTGGTGGTACCGGTCTTGCCAGTCACCGG
>QMLW01000279.1 GCA_003646935.1 Deltaproteobacteria bacterium | reverse complement strand
TGCTCCCCGGAATACCCAGCTTGTTCTTGAACCGCTCAGCCTCTTGCCTGGTCTCGAACAGACCCACACACACTCGGTACCATTTGCCTTTCTCTCCTAAATCCACGTATGACCAATAAGACTGGGCCTGATCTCTACCCCTATGAAACGATACCGACTCATTTGCCCGTTCCAGGTCTCGAAACGATCCCGTTATTATAGTGTAGGGATAATTAGCAGAAATCCTTGGCTGCAATGGACCCTTAACAGGGGCCGGCATGGGTATCTTGATCTGAGCGGGTTCTGCGGGCACTAGCTTCGATGATAGGGAAGACACCTTCTCCTTTGGCGGTGTTTTGTATTTAAATATGTATTTATCGAGATCAATGATCCCTGTTTGCCAAAGGATACCCACTATCAGGAAAATGAGGGCAACGAACACGAGTATCGGAGCGAGAACTCTAACAGTAGACATCTTTCGTCTCTTTTTCTTCTTCTTGCCCTCTTCCCTATAGTAGGTATAATATTTATATTTTTTCAGCTCAGCGAAATCAAGACTTACCTCTGCCTTCACGCCGTTTAATACAACCCCAATAATATTAGCCTTTATCTGCTCAAGCTGCGTCTTTACCCTCTTGAGTATGCCCCGAGCGACCTTACCAGCCCTGTAGGTGAGCAAAACGCCATCTGCCCCAGCTGCCAACACTAGGGCATCGGCCGCGGATACCAACGGGGGGGCATCCATCAAAATTACGTCATACTGTTTACGAATATATGCAAGGAGGTCCTTGAACTTCTTCGACTCCATCAGCTCAGCCGGATTTAGAGGGATTGTGCCACAGGTCATGATGTGAAGGTTGTCGATTCCAGGTGTTAAAATTATCTTGTCCATATTCATCTTTCCCATCATCATGTCGGTGACCGTCTTTATCGTCTCGGATAGATCATAATTGCTCAAGAGGTACTCGGTGAGACCTGGCGTTGCCTCAAGCCCGAACATCCTGTAGATAGTAGGTTTCCGTAGGTCGGTTTCTATCAGAAGGGTCTTTAATCCCCCCTCGGCCATCGCTATAGCCAGATTCGCTGCCACAATCGTCTTTCCTTCCTCCGCAATGGCGCTTGTTATAACAATGCTCTTGATTTGCTGTTCAAGGGCACTAAACTGGACGTTCATCCTCAAGGACCTGAAACTCTCTGCCAATACGGATTGAGGCCCAAAGTTGGGAATCAGACGCGCGCTCCGTAAAACCGTATCAGATGAGAGTTCCCGTTCATACTGCTCTTTGAGATCCGGCTGAATATCCTTTTCGTCTATATGGGGGATTAAACCCATCACTGCAAGGCCAAGGGTCTGCTCCACCTCATCGATTGCCCCAATAGAGGTGTCGAAGGTCTCGACAATAAAGGCAAATACCAATCCAAACACAAGGCCTATCATCGCACCCATGAAACCCGACGGTACAGTATTTGGGGGATTTATGGGCTTAAATGGTTCAAAAGCCGGCCTTACTATAACAACCTCCTCAGGCTTCTCAGCGTTCTGAATCAAGGCCTCCTGATATTTCGATTCAAGCAAACTGTATATCTCAGCATTCCTCTCTACCTCCTTCTCCAGCCTGGCCAGTTCCAATCCCTTGTTAGGAATCGATTGTATCTTTCCCCTCAGACGTGCAATCTCCTTTCTGAGATCTTTCTCCTCTTTTTCGTAGCTCTTCCATTGCGATTCGAGCTCGTTGATCATCCTTTCCTTAATCTCAGCTATCTGCTTATCTGTTTCAATGACTTGTGGATGGGCTGTGGTGTACTGCACTAGGAGGGTATCCCTCTTTATCATCAGGTCTATGAGACGTGAGTTTAGTTTCTTGTAGAGGCCTGTCGTCTTTTCAGAGTAAAAACTCTCCTTTGAGCTTGGCCTGCGGATGGGAGCTTCTTTGATTCTCCTAATTATATCCTCGAACTCCCTCTTCGCCTCCACAGTTTCGGCTAACCGAGTCTCCAGGACACTGGCCCTCGATAAGAGGTTGTCGCTCTGGGAGGTGAGTGAAATGACGTTTTTATTCTCCTTGAATCGCCTGAGTCTATCCTCTGATTTCCTGAGTTTACTGCTCACCTTCTCAAGCTGTCCCTTTATGAATCTAATTGCCTCGCCGGTCCTCTGATTCACCTCCTTGGCATGCGTCTCTTTATAGGCATGGGCTGTCTGGTTGGCTAAATTAGCGGCGAACTCTGGACTGGTGGCCGTTGCTGTGATGTTCACGATATTACTGTAACCCTCCCTAGTGACCTTTACCTGGGATTGAAGGCGGGTAATTATCTGAGCCAGTTTTCTGTCTGAATAATTCTCTTCGCTCACAAAGCCCATAGCAAATGCCACCTTTTTAAATACCGGATAACCCTTTATCACGGCCATCTGTGTCTCTATTTCACTGCCCGCACCGAATGAAATGAATTTGGTATACAGCCCCAGGGGAGAGACTGCTTTCTCGAACTTGATGCTACAGGTTGCCTCGTAGAGAGGCGTGGGCGCTCGAACTATTGACAGGGCAACACTAAAGAGAGTCAGGAGAATTGCGACCAATATAATAAAAAACCTTCTCTTCTTAATGATTCTCCAGTATTCTCTCAAATTTATATCGTACTGGGCCATCTAGAGAACCTAATCCTTAAACCTGAGATGCTCGTAGCTTCCATAGGCATCCCGATATCTACCCGGATACAGGAGATAATCGAGAAGGGGTACGGTATTCAGGATAAATTCATTTATATCCCCTATCCTCTTACGAGGAATGTACACGATGTCTCCATCCATGAGTGGTACATTCTGACTTATATCTCCTTTCTTCAGGATGGCACCTACATCTGCGGTGAGAATCAAGGGTTTCGTGCCCGGCTGGTATCCCCTTATGATGAGGGTGTTCTCCTCAACTGCCCTCCTCGTATAGCTTCCCGCAAAGGAAAGCGCGGCCAAGAGATCGGGCACATCCTTCAGGGAATAAACCCCCTGCCTGTTTACCTCACCCAACACATATACCCTCTCACCGTATTCAGGAAGCTCCGGAACATCGATCACGTCCCCATCATCTATTATTACGTTCTGTTCAACCTCGCCCCGATAGACAAGATCATAGAGGTTTATGTAGTAGCTCTTGTCCCTCCTTATGAGCTTCACCTTTTTTATATCGGCATCCTTGGTATATCCGCCCGCCATGACCACGAGATCAAGGAGGGTCATCTTTCCATTGAGGTAGATCCTACCACTTGCAGCCTGGTAGTGAGCATATCGAAATGCACCTACCTCTCCCATAACCAGGGCGCTTTTGCTTTTAAATTCCTTCACCACGATATCGATCCTCGGGTTTCTTATAAATACGGAGAGCCTCTCGCTTAACCTGGCGTCAACCTCGGAAAGGGTGAGGCCTTCAACCGCCAGATCATCCACAAAGGCATAGGAGATCGTGCCATCCGACCTTACCATTACGGTATCCGTCTTATATTCGCTACCTACCCTGGAGGTGATCTCCAAGATATCTAAAGCCCCAATCTTGTACTCCGGGTATCCTCTTTTCTCCGTAAACACTGCATTCTCAGTTACTCTACTCATTTGCGCTAGCTCTTTTTTCATAGCAGGTGTTCGAAAAGGTAGTTCTCCGGACGAAACGGCAGGCTGAATGTCCTTAACAGGGATACCCTGAATGGCCTCGGTGCAGCCATTCGAAAGGCTCATACACAAGACAAGGATACAAAGGTAATTAAATAAGCTCCCTTTCATCGATACTCTCTGTTATATACAAAAGCGGCTGCTGAGAAAGATCGACAATCTTGGGTTTCTTTAACTTATTGCCAGCATGGTCATAGAGTATCTCCACGATAGGCTTAAGGGGGAATTCCGGATTAGTGGTAATAACCCTGCCAGCCGAGCGGTCATTG
>QMLW01000278.1 GCA_003646935.1 Deltaproteobacteria bacterium | reverse complement strand
CGTTCCCTCAGGAGTCACGCAGGTGGAGAAGAGGGCCGTTCGAGAGTCGGCTGAGTCAGCTGGTGCACGTGAAGTCTATTTGATCGAGGAACCAATGGCAGCGGCGATAGGGGCGGATTTACCCATCACCGACCCCACGAGCAACATAGTAGTGGACATCGGAGGCGGAACCACGGAGGTGGCCGTTATCTCGTTAGCTGGAACCGTGTATTCTAGGTCGGTACGGGTGGGAGGCGATAAGATGGATGAAGCCATCCTTCAGCATATCAAGAGAAAATATAATCTCCTGATAGGCCTTCAGACCGCTGAGCTCATCAAGATTACCGTGGGAAACGCCTATCCCATGGATGAGCCGGAATTTATAGAGGTCAAGGGCAGGGATCTGGTCACTGGCATACCCAAGATACTCACCATAGACTCAGAGGAAGTGAGAAAGGCTATATCAGAACAAGTGGAGACCATTGTCGAAACGGTGAGGATTGCCTTGGAACAAACCCCTCCCGAGCTATCCGCCGATGTAGTTGACAAGGGAATAGTGTTGACCGGTGGCGGTGCACTGCTGAAAAACCTCGATGCCTTGCTGAGAGAGGAGACCAGGCTGCCAATAACGATCACAGATGATCCCCTTACCACCGTGGTCATAGGAGCCGGAAAGGCCCTGGATAGTATATCGCTATTGAAGGAGATTTTGGTTAAGTAATAAAGGGTTCAGGCTAGAGGCAATTGACCATCTTCTTTGAGCATAAGCCGAAATGGGTTGCCTATATCTTTGTGGTGTTATCCGTGATATTGCTGTCCCTCAGCATAGGAAAGGGGCAAGCATGGAACCCGGCCGAAAAGCTCGCCATTGAGGTAACCGCTCCCATTCAGAAGTTCTTCATCGGCACGATACGCTTCATACGGGACATCTGGAGTAACTATTTCTTTCTGGTAGAGGCGCGCCAGGAGGGCCTTCGGCTCAAGGCCCAGATCGAGCTGCTCAGGCTCGAAAACAGCAGGTATCATGAGATATTGTTAACTAACGAGCGCCTGCAAGACCTCCTTAAATTCCAAGAGAACACCGATGACCTGCTCCTGCCGGCAATGGTGACGGGATGGGACTCCAGCGGCCAGTTTAAGTCCATTATCATCGATAAAGGGGCCCATGATGGCGTTGCCATGAATATGGCAGTGGTGAAATCCGAGGGGGTCGTCGGAAGGGTGGTTTCGGTCTCGCCCCACTATTCCCAGGTCTTGTTAGTTACGGATCAAAACTGTGCTATTGACGGGGTAGTCCAGAGCTCAAGGGGGAGAGGCATGCTCAAGGGGAATGGTTATGGCGAGTGCTATTTTGATTACGTGATAAAGACATGCGAGATAAAGACGGGTGATGCTATTGTGACCTCGGGCCTGGGAGGAATATTCCCAAAGGGGCTTCATCTGGGGCGGGTCAAGCGGGTTGACGACTCACCCTACAAGCTTTTTAAGGATGTGAGGGTTGTTCCCGCTGTGGATTTCAACAAATTAGAGGAGGTTCTCGTAATCCTTACGAGGAGCTTCGTTCCCCTTGGAAAGGGCAAGGCCCAAGGGGAAACGGGCTCGCCGTGGTAAGGCATGACCATGGGAACTGGAGGCTTTATACATCGCTGGAGAGCAGGCGGCGGGCTTTTGTTTTTCTTCATCTGCGTAATGAGCGGCATGTTCGTTCTTCTACGGGGGAGCCTTGGCCATCTCTTGGGGATTGAGCGGCTGGATATCGACCTCATCCCCATCGTGCTCATCTATATCATCGGCAATAATCAGGAGTTGAGAGCGGGATGCCTCGCCTTTTGCATGGGGATTCTAACCGATATCCTTGCCCCCAGTCAGCTTGGACTGTTCGCCTTCGTCTATTCCGCTATCATCTTGGGCATGTATCGTTGTCGCCAATTTCTGGATTTCAACAACATAAAGACGTCAGCGCTCTTTGTGGCCCTGTTCATTTTAGCCAAGTGGGCCTTTCTGCTCATCGTCTTGAGGCTCTTCCCGGCAGGGCACTATATGCCGTCAATCTCCTTGGTTTCCGTGCTGGTATCCGCTGCAATAACGGGTCTTCTCGCCCCGCCCCTGTTCTATGTTCTTGATCGAGCAGGGGGGCGGGAGGGCCTCGGTTATGACCAAGAGAAGCCTCCGGCTCTCGTATAGCTACCGTGGGTGATACGTATGGTAGGGCGTTCTAGTTTTGATCCCGTAGAGGCCGATATATTTCAAAGGCGGCTCACGAAGCTTACCCTCATTATCCTCATCGTCTTCGGCGTGCTGTTCGTGCGGTTGTGGTTTCTGCAGATTATTCATGGCGCAAAATTCAGGACACAATCGGAGAACAACAGGATAGACCTTCGCGATGTATTGCCCTTTCGGGGATTAATCTACGACAGGAATGGCGAACTATTAGTGGATAATCGTCCCCTGTTCATGCTGGGGGCTATTCCAGAGGATATAGGGGATCCAGATGGCCTGCTGGCCGGCCTTCAGGGATTAGTTGAGATAGACCGTGAATCGGCAAGAAAGAGGATCACAAGGGCCAAGAGGCGCAACCCCTTTAATCCCGTGTATATAAAGAAGGGCCTCACGCGAAACGAGTTGGCCCGGGTGGAGGCGAACAGGTTCAACATGCCCGGCGTGGTGATAGACGTGAAGGCAAGGAGACATTATCTCTATGGCCCCTTTGCCTCTCACCTCATTGGCTATTTGGGGGAGATTAACAGAAAACAGCTAAACAGCGATGAGTATACACAGAACAGGCCCGGGGATTTCGTGGGGAAGTTCGGCATCGAGAGAAAGTGGCAAAAACAGTTGAACGGCGTCAGGGGGGGGCAGCAGGTCGAGGTAGATGCATACGGCAGGAGGCTACGGGTGCTCTACCAGAGGGATGCGGAGCCGGGGTTGAATGTTTACTTAACCATAGACAAAAACCTTCAGCAGTTGGCCGAGAAGGCGCTTGAGGATAAAGCAGGCGCCATTGTCGCCATGAATCCCATGAATGGGGAAATATTGGCAATGGCAAGCAGCCCCACGTTTAACCCGAATGACTTCGCGAAGGGGATGGACAAGAAGGGGTGGGAGAAACTCGTTTCCAACCTCCGTTTTCCCCTACAAAACAGGGCCACCACCGGACAGTATCCACCCGGTTCGCTTTTCAAGATAGTGGTGGCCCTCGCAGGACTGGAGGAGGGAGTAATCGATCCCCAAGAGAAGATACACTGCCTTGGGAGCTACTACTTTCAAGGCAGGATATATCGTGATTGGAGAGAGGGGGGCCACGGTTCAGTAGACCTGCACAAGGCCTTGGTCGAGTCGTGCGACGTGTACTTTTACAAAATGGGTCAAAGGATAGGCATAGATACCATAGCGAGATATGCTCGGTTACTCGGCTTTGGTCAGAGAACAGGCCTTCGGTTGGGAGATGAGAAACCAGGGCTCATCCCGGACAGGGAGTGGAAGCTCACGCATTGGCATGTTCCCTGGCAGGAAGGGGAAACGATATCGGTGGCCGTTGGGCAGAGCTTTACCCTCATTACGCCGATCCAAATGGCCAGGTTTATCTCGGCCCTGTTTAACGGGGGAATCCTGTATAGACCTCAGGTAACGAAATCGGTAGGCAATGGGGACGGGAACGAGGTTTTTACGTTTCAGCCCGATGTCATAGGGCGCTGGAGCCTTAGGGATGAGAACATGGAATTGGTAAAAACCGCGCTGCTTGGGGTGGTGAATGAGCCAAGGGGAACGGGAAGAAGGGCGAGGTCCGACACCATACAGATAGCCGGTAAGACTGGCACTGCTCAGGTGATAGCCCTGCCCGAGGAGGGCGAGGCCGTTGAGGAAGAGGAGGTACCCTATAAATTCCGTGACCATTCGTGGTTCGTGGCGGTCGCACCTGGCCAGCAGCCGGTGATAGCGCTGAGCATTATAAT
>QMLW01000277.1 GCA_003646935.1 Deltaproteobacteria bacterium | reverse complement strand
TCTCTACCATTACAATTTCCGCAGAAATCGACTGCCCTATCCCAAAATAGCATTTGACCTCAATGTGTCGATGCTGCTCCCCATTACCTACTTCGCGAAAGTCATCGCCTCAAGGATCTCGTACTTTATGAAACATAGAAGCCTCCCGGATCCCTATGAATCGGGATTCTATAAAAATGCCCTTCAGGAGGGTACTACCTCGCTCATTTTCCTCATTGACCCAAAGGGCTTTGCGAGACAGTACGTCTATGCAGAAAAGGAACATATGCAATTTCTTCTGGAGACACAGAAAGAAATGGATCGTCCTATTTTTATTGTTCCACAACTCATCCTTTATAAAATGACACCTGAAAGGGATTATTCAAGGCTTGCCGACATATTTTTTGGGTTCAAGGATAACCCGGGCATTATAAGAAAAGTTGTGCTGTTCCTCAGGCACCACCGCCGGGCTTTCATCGATTTCGGCCAGCCCCTTAATTTAAAGGCCTACCTGGAAACACTGCCATCCACAAGGTCCCTGCCTGATTGTGCCGCTGAAATCAGGGACAAGCTCATAGAAAACATCGATACGCAGAAACGGATCGTTCTGGGCCCCATCATGAAATCCAGACACCAGCATAAGCAACTGGTTCTCACGGATGAAAGGGTTAGCCAGAGAATCGAACTAATGGCTTCTGGAGATGAGAAAAGGCGGAAGCAGCTAAGAAGGAAGGCCAAAAAATACTTTGAGGAGATTGCCGCGGATTATAACATGGCCTATATCCAGTCCTTTACCACGGCCTTGAGCTGGTTCTGGAAAAAGATCTATGAAGGGGTGGATGTAAATATGGATGGACTGGCCACCGTCAGGGAATGGGCTCGAAAGGGCCCATTAATCTACATTCCTTCCCACAAAAGCCACATCGATTATCTGATCCTCAACTATGTACTTCTCAGCTACCATATGCACGTCCCCAGGATTGCTGCCGGAGCAAATCTGGCGTTTTGGCCGATGGGACATATATTCAGAAACTGTGGGGCCTTCTTCATCCGCCGTTCTTTTAAGGGAGAAAAGCTTTATCTAGATGTCTTTAACAGGTACATTAAGGTCTTGCTCGAAGAAGGACACCCCATTGAGTTCTTTATTGAGGGCGGCCGCAGCAGAAATGGCAAGATAACCATTCCGAAGACGGGCTTCCTCTCCATCCTTCTTCAGGCCTATCGCGAGGGAGCCTGCGATGATCTGATATTTGTTCCCGCCTCCATAGTCTATGATAGGATCATGGAGGAAAAATCCTATCTGAGGGAGATTGAGGGTGCACGCAAGGAAAAAGAAAGCTTCTGGCAGATCATAAGAGCCAGAAGATTTCTGAAGAGAAGGTACGGTAAGATTTATGTTCGATTTGCGCACCCCCTCTCACTACGGGAGTACCTTGCTCAAAGAGATCCATCAGTGAAAAATACGCACTCTAGCCTGGCTCTTCATATCGCTAACTCGATAAATTCGGTCACTCCTGTGACACCCCTCTCTCTGGTTGCCACGGCTATCTTAGCCAATCACCGCAGGGGATTCCATCTCTCTGAGCTTACTGAAACAGTGGGTATTCTTTTGAAATTCCTAAAGGCCTATGACGTCCCTCTGGCCGCTACCTTTGCCGATCAAACTAATCTCGTGAATGACACCCTATCGATCTTGATCGGGTTGAAAATAGTCGATTTTCTGGGAGATGAACAGGGCGAGGAAGAGACTTTCTACTATGTAGATGAAGATAAAAAAATGGAACTCGAATATCACAAGAACAGCATTATCCATTTCTTCAATCCGCATAGCCTTGTGGCCGTATCTCTCTTAACTGGGCTAAAAGAAACGAAGGGCTCAGAGCAAATAGTTTCCGATTATGCCTTTTTGAAAAATCTCTTTAAAAACGAGTTTGTTTTTGATGAGAAGGAGGATCTACAGGAGAGCGTCAATAAAAGCATTGAATATTTTCTGGACTCCAACTTCCTCTCCAGATCCCACGAAGTCAACGGCGGATACACCATTACCAAACTCGGTTTTGATAAACTGCCTATTTGGGCTACCCTTGCAAAGACCTTTCTTGAATCCTACTGGATCGCCGTGAAATCCATGAGCCAACAGAAAACCAAAAGGGTGAAAACAGAGGAGGAGGTCTTAAAGAAAATGGATTACCTTGGAAAGAGGTTTCATAAACTTGGTGTTATCGATCATATTGGTGCCCTCTCACAGCTCAACTTCAGAAACGCCATCAGCTTTATCGATCAAGAAATACGAGATGCCCAGAAAAATGCTGATGAGGATGATTCCCTTATCCTCGAGAGGCTCTCCCAGATCGGCCAGAGAATATATGAACTATCCCACTACGGGGCCTAAGAAGCGGATAATTGTAATGCAAATTTTGAATATACCTGGATAGAGAAGATTCGTCTCCGTTGGTTCAGACATTTGGCTTATGGCGCAAGGCTCATGGCACACAGCCTTATGCCTTATGCCTTTAGCCTGTTCCCATGTCATCCTTAATCAATAGTAAAACATAACATAAAAGGGAAAATCTTTAGCGATGAAGACGTTTAGATATTCATGATCTTGGTGTTCGCAAAATACTCGAAGTCGTAATCAGTCATTTCTCCTGGTCTTTTCCCCGGTACAGGCATCAATCTCGCTGAAAGCGGCTTATCCAACTTTATGGAAATCGATGCTATATCCAAGAGCAGGGCATACAGTTTCTCCTCGCTGGTATCCCCTGGCAGTGGAATGGTATCCAGACCGGTCCCGCAAACCGACGAATAGAGCAACAAATCGGTGAGGTTGAACGCTCCATCGATATTCCTCATAGCCAGACCATAGTCCTCAAGAATAGGCAGCATTAACCCGCAATACCCGCATTTGCTGACCTCTAAATCCCTGATGGTATCAGTGATTATCTTGGCAATCGCCAATGTTCCAACATCTCCAAATTTGCCCAATCCCAGTTCCTCAAAGGCAAATGCAATGCTTTCATCCGGTTGCACGGATGGTGCAATCGAAACATCTATTCCCTCAAATGGGATCCCCTGGCTTTCGCTTATATGGCTTGCTATTTCCTCAATTTTATTGAATTCCTCCATCAGGATCTTATTGAGAACCCGGCCTGCACGTTCGATATCTCGCGCCTGAGAGAACGCCTTGAGCACCAGATCACTGTTCTCTGTACCGATCGCGAAGGACTCAGGCCCCCTGTGATAGGCTGCTGGAAAAAAGGCCCCTCCGGGCCCGCTGTTGAACAGGGCGGCAAACCTCAGATTGCTGAAGCCGTCTGGACGTATGGTTGATAATCTTTTCATAACGGCGGCCGTCCGCTTGGCGGCTTCATGGTCTATTCTCGTATGATCTGCTATGGGCACCGTACAGAAGAGCTTGGAGGTGTCCTGTATCAAGTCATAGATGATGGGGATGAGCCTGGGATTACGGGTGGTGCCCACATTGAAATAGTCAACAGCATAGGTTTTGAAAAGATCTTCCAGTTCCCTCACCAGGCTCACGATCTGGGCCTTTGAGGTAAAGTATTCCTCCCATGGTTGGGTCGTCACCCTCACCGTTTGCACCGGGTATCCCCTCTCCTCGAAGGCCCTCCTTGCGGAGTGCACGAATTCGGCAATACGAGAAATCCGCCCTTCGTCAAGGGGCAGCTCAAGGTGAAAGCCTGCTGTAATGGTCCTGATCTTCATACTATCATGTCTCCTTTATACATAGTGCAACTACCGCCGTTGTCAAGAAGATCTTTCCCCGTGCCGCATTTTCAGTCCAATAAAGGGCATTTGAGCATCGATATAAATGGACAATAATAGATCCCTAAAACCGCTATTAAAGGTAATATTTCAATCATAAAAGTTGAAAACACCTCGTTGATTCGGTAAGATACGTGTATTCAAAAACAAATCAAACCATCACCAACGAGGTGAG
>QMLW01000276.1 GCA_003646935.1 Deltaproteobacteria bacterium | reverse complement strand
TCTTTGGGCACGGATGACGAGCAAACGGCAATCGAAGAGGCCTATGGCAAGATGGAGGCGATATCCATTGATTACGGCGTAATAGAGAAATCGAGGAACATCGTCATGGTCGAGGGGGGCTTTGGGTGGGACGACGTGGGCAGTTGGCCCTCGGCAGCTCAGTACTGGCCGCGTGATAGCCAAGAAAACGCCCATATCGGCGAGGTGATCAACATCGATTCCTCTCGCTGTATCGTGCATAGCCCGATCAAGCCGGTTGCGCTCCTGGGGGTAGAGGATTTGATCATCGTGGAGGAGGACGATGTCCTGCTGGTGTGTAGGAGGGAAAGATCACAGGATGTGAGGAGGCTTGTGGAGTTACTGCGGGCCCGCGGCCGTGATGATATGCTCTAGGTTTCAAGGGATATTGGTGCCCTTTGTGGCTTCAGGTCAATGGGCTCAAAACCGTTAAAACAGACAGGTAAGAGATCGATATGAATCCGGAGATTTACCGAGAGTACGATATACGAGGCGTGGTCGGCGAGGATATCAAGGAAGATGAATTCATTACCATGGGCAGGGGCTTTGGCACCTATTTTAGGGGATTGGACAAGCGCAGAATCGTGCTTGCAAGGGACTGCAGGTTGAGCTCGCCCATGATACGCGAGGAGGTCATGGAAGGCCTCCTTTCCACGGGTTGTGATGTCTTGGATGGAGGTACTTGTCCCACTCCAACCTTCTACTTCGGCGTGCGGCACCTGGAGGCAGACGGGGGATTGATGATTACGGCCAGCCATAATCCCCCTCAGTACAACGGCTTTAAGGTATGCCGCGGGTACGACACCATCTACGGCGAGGAGATCCAACGGGTGCGGAGGATCATAGATGACGGCGAATTCCTGAAGGGAGCGGGCACCTGTGTACAGGAGGAGATCGTTGAGCCCTATATTGAGAGGATCGTGCGTGATATCGCGGTAACGCCAGGGATCAAGGTGGCCTTTGACGCCGGAAATGGGACAGGAGGACCCACAGGGGTGAGAATCCTGAAATCCCTCGGCTGCGATGCCCACCCTCTCTACTGTGAAATGGATGGCACCTTTCCCAACCACGAGCCGGATCCCACGGTGCTGGATAACATGAAGGACCTCATCGAGGAAGTAACCACACGGAACCTCATGCTCGGTATTGGCATCGATGGAGATGCCGACAGGATTGGGGCGGTGGACAGCTCCGGTGACATTGTGTTCGGGGACATGCTCTTGCTCCTGTTCGCCCGGGACGTCTTGGCGGATCATCCAGGGGCGAGCGTTATCTCAGAGGTAAAGTCCTCGGACAGGCTGTATAAGGACATCGAGGCCCACGGGGGAAAGGCCATTATGTGGAAGACGGGGCATTCCCTGATAAAGAACAAGATGAAGGAGACCAAGGCCCTCCTCGCCGGAGAGATGAGCGGTCATATGTTCTTTGCTGATCGGTATTACGGCTACGATGATGCCATCTACGCCTCGTGCAGGCTCCTGGAGATACTGTCCAAGACGGGTAAATCTCTGGCGGACCTCTTGTCGGATGTGCCTCGTTCACACACCACGCCCGAGATCAGGGTTGAGTGCCCCGATGCCGAGAAATTCGGGCTCGTGGAACGGCTGAAGGAGGAGTTCAGCAGGGAGCATGAGATAATCGATGTGGATGGCGTGAGGATTGTATACGATGATGGGTGGGGGCTGGTGAGGGCCTCTAATACGCAGCCCGCCCTGGTGCTGCGGTTTGAGGCCCGATCCCAAGAAAGGCTTGCTGAAATTAAAACCCTCGTGGAGGATGCGATAGAGAGGTTGCGGTGAGGTTCTGGTCGGGCCTGCCCGTCACAGGGGATAGGGTTGCTGGCAACACCCTATTTCTTGCTTCCTCCCCGCAACACCTTGTAGCAGATAACGGGATTGATCTTGTTCTTCACGGTCACCGCACCCCTTTTTCGGGTACGGAACTGCCCTTGTTCCTGAAGATGATATCCACCATCACGCTGAAGAATTGATTTAACATGGATACCACCTCTTCGGCATCCGTCTTCTCGGCGAGGATGGAAAACGACCTGATGTCAGCGAACAGCACCGTTATTTCCCTCCTCTCGTTCTCGAGCAACACACCGCCGCTCGAGTCCATCAACATCTCCACGAGGTTCTCCCCCACATAGCGGCTCAGCCTCCCCCGTAATTCCTCCTCCTCCTTTATTCTCTTGTACGATTAGGAGATATCCCTAGCATAGATCATGAGCTGAACGGATTGCTCCTTAATCTCCCTGTTCGCGGTATTTAACTTCTGAAACATGGCGTTGAAGTTGGATGCGATGTCATTCAACTCCTGATCAGCCCTGATCATGATCGGTTCGCTTCTCTGGCCGGATTCGATGTCCTTGGTTTCCCGAGACAGGCTTGTTAGATTATCCGCTGATTTTCTCAAAAGCGAAAAGCCCATGAGGATCGACAGGAGGCCCAGCACCGAGAAGAGGCTGACCATATCGGAGAAATCCAGTTTTCCATAGACAAACAGGCAGATGACGAGCAAAAAGGGCATAAGCCCCAGGAGGGCTAATACGATTCGTGTTTTAAGAGTAAAGCTGATTGAGCTGCGGTAGTTGGGTTTCATTAAAAGGCGATGCATGGTATTCCTCACCTTCACTGGCCATTCCCGGGGCCTAGTCATTGGCCCTCTTGAATTGAAGGGAAGTGAAGAGCTTAACGGCTATACTGGTTCCCCCGCCTTCGGCTATGGTTCCCGAATCCCCTATTCGCACCACCCTTGCCTTTCCCCTCATTTGAGCCTTTACCTCCTGAGTGCCGGGCAAATAGATAACAAGCTCAAGATTCTGACCCTGAAAGTATCTATCGGGGTGTTGGGTGATGAACCTGGCCCCTTCCCCTGAGATATCTCGCAGGGTGGTCTTTTCCCTCTGCGTTCTGCCATCGCTGCCCTTTCCCAATACCTCGATTGCCAATGCAATCGGGAACCGATCAAAGCCCCGTCTGTCGGGTTCTTGGTTCATGTACCCTCTTTTCGGCCCGGCTATCGAAAGCTAGGATAGAATCTATTGATTAGTGGCTTTTGGGCAATAGTACCATCATTTGGGCGATCGGGCGAACTATTTCTCCGTTTGCGGATAGTGCGAACGCTTACAGGTCTTTCGCTGATGCCACTTCGGATTTGATATCCACGATCTCATCGATATGTTTCAGAAAGACATCCGTGATGTCCGGATCGAAGTGCTTTTCCCGTTCCTTCTTGATGATATCGATGGCTTTTTCAATGGAGTAGGGATTTTTATAGGGGCGTTTTGAGGTGAGGGCATCAAACACATCGGCTAACCCAACGATTCTTGCTGCAATATGGATACCCTCGCCGGCAAGCCCCTGGGGGTATCCCTTTCCGTTCCATTTTTCATGATGGGAGAGCGCTATGTGTTCTGCAATATTTATCAGTTTTACCTTGGAGTAGGCCAGGATGTTCGCCCCAATGATAGTGTGGGTTTTCATGATGCCGAATTCCTCGTCCGTCGATTTGCCCGGTTTCAAGAGGATGTTATCCGGAATGCCGATTTTTCCCAGGTCGTGCATGGGGGAGGCATAGAGGATTAGTTGTACGTCCGTGTCAGGAAGGTTGAGTTTTTGAGCAATTAGGGCGCTGTAGCGGCTCATGCGCAGGATATGGTCGCCCGTTTCCTCATCCTTGTATTCCGCTGCGAGCACGAGCCTGTGAATGGTATCGAGAAATGCCCTATGGAGTTCATCGTGGGTTTGTTTGAGTTCCAGTATGGTCGAACTTGGTTCGCTTCGCTCCCGCCCGCCTCGCCTGAGCGAGAGCGATGGCTGGCAGGCACAATTGGAATATTGGAATGATGGAATAATGCCTGCCTGTCGGCAGACAGGGGTTCTTAAGAAAATGGGGCAGTGGTTTATTGGTAAGATTTCTCTTGACAGGGAAGTTAATAAAT
>QMLW01000275.1 GCA_003646935.1 Deltaproteobacteria bacterium | reverse complement strand
GGTCAAGGCCGATGATGTGAGCTCCATCGATAAGGCCAGCGAGAGGATTCAAGGGTCGATCAAATCAGCGGCTATGTCCCATGAGGTCCGGGAAGCTATCAAGGAGAGTTACTCGCGGCTTTGCGAGAGATGTCTGGTCCGGTCGGTTCCGGTTGCCGTGCGCTCGAGCGCAACAGCAGAGGATCTTCCCACCGCGAGCTTTGCCGGACAGCAGGAGACCTACCTTTGGATTGAGGGTGCGGATCAGGTAATCGAGAGCGTGCAGCGATGTTGGGCCAGCCTGTTCACACCGCGGGCCATCAGTTACAGGATCAAAAATGAGTTTCCCCATGAAAAGGTACTCATAAGCGTGGGCGTGCAGAAGATGGTGGATGCCAAAGCCGCGGGCGTGATGTTTACCCTGAACCCGACGAATGGGGACCTGTCAAAGGTCCTCATTGAGGGTAGCTGGGGCCTTGGTGAGACGGTTGTCTCCGGTTCGGTAAATCCCGATAAGTTCGTGGTTGATAAGGTGTTATTGGAGACTACCGAGAAGATCATATCGACCAAGCATATCGCCTGTGTCTATGATAGCGACAAAGGAGGGGTGATCAACGCCGATGTCGCCCCCGATATGCAGTGTGCCTGCTGTTTAGAGCCGCAGGAGGTAAGAGAATTGGTCAAGATGGCCAAGGATATAGAGGCGCACTACGGCTGCCCTATGGATATAGAGTGGGCCATTGACAAGAACCAAGTATTTCCTGACAATATGTTTATCGTACAGGCTCGCCCGGAGACGGTGTGGAGCCAGCGCAAGAGGGAGCCCGTAATAGGGAAAAAGAGCGGGTATCAGCTGCTGATGGAGCGGGCGATGAAGCGGATCAAGATTCAGGAATAGAATCGCTTCGCGATTGTACAGAAAGGAGGAGGAAATCCGCATGAAGAGTATGAGGGATTTTGTCGAATTGGCTGAAAAGCGGGGCTTGTTGCACCGAATCACGCAGGAGGTGGATTGGGATCTTGAATTATCCCATATCGCCAAGCTCAATGAGGAAAAGCAGGGGCCGGCGCTTCTCTTCGAGAAGGTAAAGGATTACGATTCACCGGTGATCACCAGCGTATGTACCACTACCCAGAGGCTCGCCTTGATAATGGGCCAGCCCCTCGATTCCACGATGGTGGATTTGATGAAGGTATGGGTAGAGAAAAACGAGCAAAAGATCCCGCCGAAGTGGGTCGATAGCGGCCCGTGCAAGGAGAACATCATGATGGGTGATGAGGTGGATCTGTTCAAGTTTCCCGCACCCAAGTTCTACCCCAGGGACGGGGGGCGCTTTTTCGGAACGGCCCACTTCGTGGTCACCAAGGATCCTGAAACGGGTTGGATCAATGTCGGCACCTATAGGCTTCAGTTATTCGACGAGAATCACCTGGGTACCCAGTTCATCAAGGGAAAACACGCGGATATCATGCTCAAGAAATATCAGGCTATGGGTAAACCCATGCCCGTAGCCGTGGTTGTTGGATGTGATCCATTGCTCTTCCTGATGGGCGCAGCACGGGTGTCGGCCTTTGAGTCCGAGTACGATCTCGCTGGTGCCATCCGTGGAGAACCCATTGAGGTGGTAAAGACCGAAACGAACGATCTACCGGTACCGGCTGCCGCTGAAATAGTCGTGGAAGGCGAGGTGGATGCCGATGCCTTTATGGAGGAAGGCCCCTTCGGCGAGTACACGAGCTACTATTCCGGCGTGGGTACAGAACCCAGGAACTACATCGATGTGAAATGCATCACCCATCGGGATAATCCGATATTCTGGTCAACCACGGTAGGCCGCGCGGTAACGGATACCCACATGACCATGGCCCTTACCTACGGCGCCACTCTGTGGCAGCAACTCACGGCCATGAGGATTCCAGGAATTAAGGCGATATACTGCCCGCCGGAGGGCGCGGGAAGAATGCTGGCCATTATCTCCGTAAAGCAGATGTATCCCGGGCATGCGGATCAGGTGCTCACGGCGGCTATCTCAACGGAGATGGGGGCCTATGGCCTCAAGACGGTGATCGTGGTGGATGACGATATCGATCCCTGGGATATCCCCCGTGTGCTCTATGCATTGAGCTTTCGGTTTCAGCCGAACCGCTCCCAGGTCATCAAACGCGGGAGATCCACACCCCTGGATCCATCGGTTCCCATAAGTGAAAGGGGTATGACCGGCAGGCTGCTTCTGGATGCCACCATTCCATATGACTGGAAGGAGAAGCCTATACCCATAGAGCTCGATCCCGAGGTGGTCAAGAAGGTGCATTCCAGGTGGTCGGAACTGGGCTTGGAGCAATAACAACGCTGTGGGAGTATATACCTTGATAGTATAGGAATTATATTTTCAAGAGCGGCGAAGCCTGCCGGAGGCAGACAAGCCGCGTTCTATAAAATCGCGAAGCGATTTTATAACGTGAACAGGGAGATGGCATCATGCCAGGTGAAGCCTTGTTACAGGGCAAAAAGATACTCGTGGTCGATGATGAGTTCGACATATTGGTGGTCCTGAGGGAGCTGCTCTCGATGTGCGATGTAGTTACAGCATCCAGCTTCGCTGACGGCAAAGAACAGCTTGAATCCCAGGATTTCGATATAGCGATTCTGGACATTATGGGTGTTGACGGCTATGGGCTGTTGGAGATTGCGAAACAAAGAAATATACCGGCTGTGATGCTGACGGCGCATGCCTTGAGCCCTGACAATCTCGTACGATCTATCAAGGAAGGGGCTGTTTCATATATTCCCAAGGATGAGATCGCGGGCATCGCGGATTTCCTGACCGATGTACTCGAGGCGCGGGAAAAGGGGAGGGATCCATGGGAGAGCTGGCAGGAGAAGCTGCCTTCCTCCTATTTCGAGAGGAGATGGGGCGCCGCTTGGCAGGATGCCGATAAGGAGTTTTGGGAGAGATTTCGGGCCAGCATCAGGGCTCGAAGATCTCAATCAAAGAAGACAGAGCCGAACAAGTGAATCCGGCATGAAGGTGCCCTCCACCATCACCCTCATTCAAGTGTTTTACAAACCGCATTGGACGGGGGATGTGCCTCTTGTTTTAGCAAATAACCCTGACACGTGGTCTGAATCGCAAAAACCTAATGGTGTGGAGAGAGGTTATGACAATTGCCATTATTGGCATGCTCGATGAAAGAGAAGCAGGCCTTACCCTGATCAAAGATCACATAGAAGGCAAGGGGCACAAGGCCCTTGTCATCGACATCAGCATCGGTACGGGAGCTATTGATTTCGCCCTAAAACCCGACATCCCCTGCGATGAGGTTGCTTTAGCAGGCGGCACATCAATAGATGATGTTGGGAAGATGCTGGCCACGGAGAGGGATAAGGCGACTTCGACCATGGCTGAAGGGTTGGGCAAAAAGCTTTTGGATCTTCACGGGACAGGAGGCTTGAAGGGGGTCATCGCCGTAGGCGGGATGACCGGGACTTTCATTACCCTGACTGCCATGAAAGAGCTGCCTTTCGGACTGCCCAAGCTCTTGATTTCAAGCGTGGCTGCCATGCCCGCGTATAGCAAGAAGCTTGCGGAGTATTTCGGCGTGAGGGACATAACCGTGATGCACAGCGTAGTGGATACCGTGGGACTGAACCCGCTGGTGAGGACGTTGATGATCAACGGCGCCGGCGCCATATGCGGCATGGCGGAGGGATACGCGCCTCCTCAAAAAGAGGAAACACCCTCAATCGCTATCACCGAGTTCGGATTCTGCGATAAGGGAGCCCACTATGTGAGGGAATTATTGGAGGAGAAGTACAATATCATCTCCTTTCACGCCACGGGCTTGGGGGAGAAGGCAGCTGGCGACCTGGTGGGTCAGGGACTGTTCCAGGCCTTTATTGATTTAGTTCCCGGCGGCGCGGTTTCCCCCCAGGAGGTATTCGCTGAAGCCGCCGGGAACTAAATCACTAAAGGCCTGGAACAGTCCCTGACCCACCAGGTCGCCAGCTGCCTCC
>QMLW01000274.1 GCA_003646935.1 Deltaproteobacteria bacterium | reverse complement strand
CTTATGGGAATTTTCATCCAGCGTGTCAAGCAGGCTCAATCCATCGTCAGGGCAAATGCTTTCACGGTGCAATAGGGCTGCCATGGCACGAAGTGTGCTGGCTTCGCGACGGCCAAATATTTCGGGCAATTGGAAACGCAAAGAACGCTTCTCATTCCATTTCCCGCGATCAATAAGAATAATTTGGGCATCGCTCACCAGTACCACCCAATGTGGTGGCTCTGAACGACTGAAGACCTGGCGTGTAACGATTTCTTCTAAAGAGGCATTGAGAATTGTTTTGTCTATGTGTTCTCCATCCGGGAACTGGCATTCGCACAAGGTAAGCTCTAATGGGTCAACATCTTCACCGGATAAGTCGAGGGCCTCAATGATCCATAACTCCGGGGCGCCGTTGGAGCGATTTACTGCCCCAAGCAGGGGTATGCAAGAACCGTCATCAAGCTCTTCCAATATGGGATCAATAGAATATCCTAAGGCTGGGAGCAATTTCTCAAGAAATTCCCTTTGCAATCTGAGCCTTTTTTCAGGCCTTTTTTCACGTTCAAGGCGATTCCTCATGATAGAATAATCGCGTGATAAACCTTTTAGTTGAGCATAAGGAGGACGGACGCCTTCCTCCTGTTCCTTCGTTTTCCATTTCTGGAACAGATCTTTTAGGTCATTTTCCAGGATAGCGCTCAGGTAATGCTGGGTATAGAATTCATTATTGTTTGTGATTCCAGTGAGATCTATGGCCATCGACTCTATCCCCTTGAATTGGATCCTTTCAAGACAGCGATCACCTGAATATATGGATTGTCCTCTGTTGTCATTGTGTCTTCCACCCATTCAAGGTATTCGCCAAAAATGCGGTCTATTTCCCTTCGTTCTTTTTCTTTTCGCGCCTGAACAAGCCTTTCGGGTTGCTTGCTGTCTTCAAAACGAAACTCCAACTGCATGTATTGCTTTTTTTTCAACCGCTCCAGAGCAGTATATTGTTCGTTGAGCTTTTTATTGATTTTTTCCTCAAATGCCTTTCTCTGCTCACTCAACCAGATCCTTGCCTGCTTTACAGCTTCAGGTAACAAACTTTGCAGAAACTTGATGTGAACGTTACCCCCCGGATTAGGAAAACTCTTTTCCCCGAGTCCGGTACGCTCCAGCAAAGAGTCAAATTCCTCAATAGCCTGAAATTTGTCAGCAACAAAAACCGCGCCAAACCACCGGTGAATCAGGGGATGACCCTTCCGGTTCGGGATAAGGCCTGAAAGGAGAAAAACTACCTCGCCTTCCTCCAATGCATCTTGGAGGGTGAGTATGGGAGCTTCATGACGAGCAAAAGAGGAAAGAACCTTATCATTTATCCATTCAATCACTGGACTGAGGGGCCAGAGATAATGAATTCGGGGCCATGCCTTCTCATCCTTTCGGCTTCGTTTGATCTCATCCTGAATCGCCTTTTTGTCAGACGAAAGGATGAAATATCCATCCTCGGGCCATATCTCTTTTGGGAGGTATCTGAACCTATATTGAAGGTCTTCAGGTGCTGTCAGTTCTATTCGTTGGTTCTCTGGATCAAACTCGGCCTGAAGGGGCCCGGATTGACGTAGGTATTGAATCGCAGCCTGCACATAATCAAAATCACTTCCATAAAGAGTAGGCATAACTTTTAACTTTTCTTCAATTCTATTGTCTGAAAGGGGGGCCTTTTCACCCATGAGCAGGGCCAAGGGATCAAATGTCTTTTGCTTCTGGGATTCGAGGGATTTTTCGAATTCCTCCGCACTCTTACCCTCCTCTATGGCCCGTGCTGTAATCTTTTCCTCCTCTTCAATGTCGTAAACACCCATTAATGCGGAAGGGTCCCCTATATTTTTTATAGCCTGCTCGTCTTTCTCTATAAGTAACTCCAGGATACGTATGTCTCCCCGAATCTTGGGGTTTTTGGCTTCCGTGACAAGATAAATTATTTGAGGAGTCCTTTCCTGCCCATATCTGTCAATTCGGCCGTTACGCTGTTGAAAAACCATTAAGGACCAGGGAATGTCAAAATGAATCATCCGGTGGCACAGGTAGTGAAGGTTTATACCTTCAGAGGCCACATCTGAGGCGATAAGCAGGCGTATGGGTGATTCTTCCTTGCCAAAATCCTCTACAATGCGCTGTTGATCGGTATCCGGGAGTCCTCCGTGGAGTATTTCGACCTGCCTCTCATTCAATCCAAGGTCACCAGGGAGCCTATCTTTGAGAAAGTTGAGTGTTGCAATTCGCTCCGTAAAAATTACCAAGCGGTCTTCGGGGTCCTTACCGGTCCACCCAAATCCATAGAAGGGGTCTTTGATAATTTCAAGCAGCTTTTGGTATTTGCTAAAATCTTTTGGACCTATTTTTTCAACGGCCTGCTCCAGCATTTTCAGCGAATTGATATCATCGTTATATGCAGGATCCTCTGATTTGGTCATTTGCTTTAAGCGGTTCCTGATTGTCTCAAGGCATGCCGAGGGGCTGGAAAACAGGGCCTTTTCAAGTGTGGTTTTAAATAGCTCTCCTGCTCCTTTATGTTGGTCAACACGCGTGAAAGTTATGTTCGCAAAGGTATCAAATGCCGCCTCTTCGGCTGGAGATGACATACATCTAGCAACTTTAATCTCTCTTTCCTTAAATGCTGTTTCCACTTGACTTTGGATATCCTTCTTAAACCGCCGAATAAACAGCCCCTTAATGTCCTCTGGACCATAATTGTCGGGATCAGAAATTGCGGTAGGATCGAGCATATTCATGAGGCTGGCAAAGCTCCGCGCCTTACCGTCATGTGGAGTTGCGGATAACATTATCAAGGTATCAGAGCGACGTGCCAACAATTTGGCCAACCTGGAGCGGAGTGAAGATCCTTTCCCTCGTTCTGCCACGTTATGGGCCTCATCGATGACGATAATATCCCAATAGGCATTTTCCAGATATGTCCGGTATTCAGCATCTTGTTTTAACGTATCAATGGAGATGATGGCCCTATCATAATAGTAAAAAGGATTTTGGTTGGTAGGTATCTGGGAACGGATTCGGTGGATTCCCACGGAATCGAGTCTTGCCAGAGGGATTGTAAAGCGGCTCCAAAGCTCTTTTTGAAATTGCGTGAGCATACTTTTTAGCGTTACCACAAGGATACGTTTACCTTTGCCCCTACGTATGAGTTCACTGAGAAGGATACCTGCTTCAATGGTTTTTCCTAATCCTACAGCATCCGCCATTAAAATGCGCTGCCTTGGTTGTTCTAAGGCCTGAAGGGCTGGATCGAGCTGATAGGGAACCACGTCTATTGCTGCAAGGTGACCTATATATAGATTTTCATCTGTAGGAGGTGTCTGCCGAAGCAGGCTTTCCATATAAAGCAGTGACGCCTGATAGGAGCTAGACTCGTCCTGGACCAATGTGGTTTCAGCAGGGTCAAGTATTTCGATATCTTTCTCGATCTCGGTCAGGAATATGGCCTCCTTGTCTTTGACAAGTTCTGATATTCCTACCACACTCAATGCTTGCCCTCCTGTAGATGTCCTATCAACTCGGCGAATTAGCCACTCGGCATCCCTAACAACGATCCTCGAACCTGGCGCAAAAACGACTTCTCTCATGGTTCCCAGCCAGCAAATTGGTAAATTTAAACTAAAGTCTTTCCCCAATAACTATAGAAAATTCAAGGTGAGAGACTCTTGCATAATTAATACATAAGGCTTGAATTGATCAAGGGATTTCCTGGCTCTGCTAAATAGCAACCACATTTAATTATTGAACTATTTGCTTTTTTTGTGAGATAAATCTCAGGAAAGCCCTTCCAATCTATTCCAATATTATTCCAAATTGCATAGTACCAGAGAGGTTTGACAGATCCGGTCAAATTGGCAGCATATTTTTAAGAAATTTTTCCATATGAGGCTTTTACGAAAGAGGGATAGAATGCATGCCAAGAATAGAGACAACTGAACAACCCTCGCCTTGAAGGCGAGGGGTTCTCGCTAG
>QMLW01000273.1 GCA_003646935.1 Deltaproteobacteria bacterium | reverse complement strand
CACGGTGTCCATCCCCTCATCCTGTGGGGACAGGGTGCCTATGGCTTCAGATACCTTGGCAAGGTCTTTCTCGCCGGGGCCGCGGACTACGAGGTGGCGAGATTGCTCGGTTTTGAGCCGTTCTCCACCGTGGAAGAGGCCCTAGGAGAGGCGGAAAGGCTCATCGGGAAGGACTGCACCATCGCCTATCCCGAGATGCACGACAGCTTCATCTGCAATGTGGCTTATGGCATAAGGCATAGGGCTTAGGGCAAATGCTATTCAGCCAGGCGGATAAAATTCATAGAACGTGTACCCTGTGCCTTGTGCCTTTGGCCTGTTCGAATAGATACAACGACGGAGCTGAGATGAGGAGAAAGGAAAGAGAAATCACCGACAGGGCAGTCATAGAGGATATCATTCGCCAATCATCCGTGTGTCGACTCGCCATGTCTGAGGACAATAATCCCTATATCGTGCCCCTTTGCTTCGGGTACAAGGATAACGCCCTGTATTTCCACACGGGCCGAAAAGGGGGAAAGCTGCATATCCTGGCGAAGAACAATCGGGTATGCTTCGAGTTCGATATCATCCACGAAGTGGTGAAATCCGAAGAGCCCTGCAAGTGGGGCATGAGATATGTGAGCGTAATCGGATTTGGTAAGGCCTTCATGATCGAGGATCTTGCATTAAAACGGAGGGCCCTCGATATCATCATGCAGCACTACGACGGCACTTCATTCACGTATAACGAGGAAGCCATCCATAAGGCCGCGATCATACAGGTGGAAATCGAGCATATGACCGGAAGGAAATCCAGGCTGTAGGGTGAACCTCAGCCCTTATGAGTGCTGAACCGCTCTGATCACAAGAGAGCACATAGACCTTGAAAGATAGCTACTGTCCCTATAGTATATAAAATCGCTTCGCGATTTTATATTGCGGGCTTCTTTTAACCTATCTCTTTCGGTAATACGGGATGTATAGCCTTGAAGATTATGACTATCACCTTCCAGAGGAGCTCATCGCCCAGGAACCCGCCCCGAGGAGAGACGAATCACGGCTTTCCCTCGTGGAAAGGGCCACCGAACACCTCGCCGATCATCGCTTCTTTGAGCTCCCTGCGCTGTTGAGAGAGGGTGACCTCTTGGTGGTAAACGATGCCAAGGTAGTTCCAGCCAGGCTCTTCGGCCAAAAGGAGACCGGGGGCCGGGTGGAGATCTTGGTCCTCGAACACCCCATCAGATCTCCTGCGGGCGCTCCGGACAAGCGGTGGTGTCTGCTCAGGGCATCGAAGAGGCCCAAAATAGGCAGCAAAATCCTGTTTCCCGATGGCCTGAAAGGAACAGTCACCCATGAGGGAAGGGAGGGAAAAATTCAGCTCCGCTTCGAGGGCGCTCAGGGCCTTGACGCCGTGTTGGAAAAAAGAGGTTGCCTTCCGCTGCCCCCTTATATTAAAAGAGACAGCAACGATAGAAGGTCGGAGATAGACAAGGAGAGATACCAGACCATTTTTTCACGGTTCGTCGGTGCAGTAGCCGCTCCTACTGCCGGTCTTCACTTTACCCCGGAGCTGATCGATTCCCTTCACTGCCGAGGTGTGAGAATAGCGAGCATCACCCTCATGGTTGGGCACGATACCTTTAAACCCGTGAGGACAAGGGAGATCCGAGAACATCATGTGGGTGAGGAGGAATACTCAGTAGGCCATGACACAGCAAAGGCTATTGCGGACACGAAACGCGATGGGGGCAGGATCATCTCCATCGGCACCACCGTGGTAAGGGCCTTGGAGACTATGTTTCAGAGAAAAGGGAAATTCGCTGCCGATTCCGGATCCACGGATCTGTTCATCTATCCGGGATTCAACTTCCAGGTGACAGACGGGCTTCTCACGAATTTCCACCTGCCCCGTTCCTCGTTGCTTTTTCTGGTGGCGGCCTTTGCTGGATATGAGCTGACCATGAAGGCCTACCGGTGGGCAGTGGAAAACCGGTATCGTTTTTACAGTTACGGAGACGCGATGCTGATAACCTAAAAAAATGTCTAAAGTTACAAATGCCTAAAGTGAAATTTTTTATTCATCTCTCACACAAATCTTAATCCTCTTATGAACATTTAAGGGGGACTAACATTGGAGTTCAGGGTAGTAAGGAAATGCAGATCGAGCAGGGCCAGGTTGGGGGAGCTGACCACGAACCATGGAATCATCAAAACCCCTACCTTTATGCCGGTCGGAACTTCGGGGGCCGTCAAGGGGGTTTCTCCTGAGGAGGTTCGGGATGCGGGTGCAGACATCATCCTTGCAAACACCTACCACCTCTACCTGAGGCCGGGCCATACATTGATCGAGAGGCTCGGTGGCCTTCATCGCTTCATGAACTGGGCAGGCCCCATACTCACCGACAGCGGAGGATTTCAAACGCTCAGCCTCTCAAAGCTCAGGACCATCTCACCCGAGGGCGTGACCTTCCGCTCACACCTCGACGGATCGACGCATTTCCTCGGGCCGGCCAAGGCCATGGAGATTCAGGAATCCCTCGGGTCGGATATTGCCATGACCTTGGATGAATGCGCCCCAGCGGGCTCCTCTCACGATTACGTGCGAAACTCCGTAAAGCTCACTGAACAATGGGCCCGCCGATGTCTGGAGGAAAAGAAGGCCAGCTCGCAGGCCCTGTTCGGGATTGTGCAGGGTGGGATCTATCCCGATCTAAGGGAGATGAGCGCTCGTGGCCTGGTGAGCTTAGGCTTTGATGGCTACGCCATCGGAGGATTAGCCATCGGGGAGGATAGGCGCACCAGGGAGGATATAGCCGGGTTGACCAGGGAATTTCTTCCCGATGAGAAGCCCACCTATCTCATGGGTGTGGGAACACCGGAGGATATTATAGAGGCGGTAAAGATGGGGCTTGATCTATTTGACTGCGTGCTGCCCACCCGCAACGCGAGAAATGGCATGCTCTTTACTAATGCGGGGAGTCTGATCATCAAAAACTCTCAGTATGCGCAGGACGACTCGCCCATCGAATACGGCTGCGGGTGCTACACGTGCTCACATTACTCGCGGGCCTACCTGAGACACCTCTATCTCTCAAAGGAGATGCTGGCCAGTAGGCTGAACACCATTCACAATCTCTACTACTATAGCCACCTTCTATCGGGAATAAGAAAGGCCATAGAGGAGAACAGGTTGGCTGAATTCAACCATGATTTCTACGCCCGGAGGGTAGATAATCAAGAACAAGAGGCAAACTCTTATCAATAAAAAATGGAGGACTACAGATGTTTGATCTAGCGTACGCCATGGGCACCGGAGGTGCCGGAGGAGGAACATCAGGCGGGGGTTTCGGTGCATTCGTACCGCTTATTATTATCTTTGCCATCTTCTACTTCCTGTTGATCAGACCCCAGCAGAAAAAGGCCAAGCAGCATAAGCAGCTTCTCTCAGCGCTGAAAAAGGGTGACAGGGTCGTGAGCTCAGGCGGTCTGCATGGGCTTATCACCGGATTGTCCGATGATGTGGTTACCATGGAGATATCGCCAAAGGTGAGGGTGAAGGTCTCAAGGGGCTCTATCGCAGGTGTGTCAAGAAAGGCAGAGGGAGAAAGCTAACTCCTGAGGGCTTCGACTGAGACGTGTCGAGGAGCTCACGTGGAGTTGCTCAGCCGAAGCCTGGGTACATTCCTTGCCGAATGTATAAACCGATGGACTAAGGAGTGAAGGGTGACCAAGAAACTGCAGTGGCGCGGACTCATCGTTTTAGCGGTACTGGTTATCGCGCTGATCTATCTCACGCCATCCCTTAGCAAAACACTGCCCACGTGGTGGCCTAACCTTCTCCCCGAGGACAAGATTAACCTGGGCTTGGATCTAAAGGGTGGCATGCATCTCATACTGGAGGTGCAGGCTCAGAAGGCTGTGGAGAGCCACTTGGAGAGGATGGTTGAGGACATAAAATACAGCCTCAGGAAGGACAAGATCAGATACCAGGAACTGAGCAGGAGCGGGCCGGACAGGATTGGCCT
>QMLW01000272.1 GCA_003646935.1 Deltaproteobacteria bacterium | reverse complement strand
GTTTGGAGGTGTACCATTCCGTTCACTACATGCAGAAATTGATAGCGGACAAAAAGCTCACGCTGGGAGGTGATCTCGGCAAAAGGATTACCTATCATGATCCCTGCGATCTGGGCAGGACCTTTGGGATTTTCGAGGAGCCTCGCTATATACTGAACACCGTTCCCAATATAGAATTCGTTGAGATGGCCAGAAACCGCATGATGGCCAGGTGCTGCGGCGGCGGTGGGAGTGTTATAGCACTGGAGCCAGAGCTTGCAGCAGAAATGGCGGCCGTCAGGGTACGAGATGCCATGGAAGTAGGTGCAGAAATCATAGTGTCCGGATGCTCGGCCTGCAAGGACAACCTCAGGAAGGGAATAAAGGTCATTCCAAAGGAAGAGCGCCCTAAAATCAAGGTAATGGATATTACCGAAATAGTCGCTGATTCTATTGTTTAGTGTTTATTGGGTTTTTCCACAAAATGGATCGGTATGCTATGCCCTTTTGATGGACTCTGTTGATCCCTGGTCGGGGAACTTCACCCAAAAAACCCAATGAACGCAACGAACGCAAGAAACTACTAAAAAGGAGGGGAACATGACAACAAGCAAATGGATGCATGCCGGCACTGTTGTCAAGATGAATGCCATCAATTATCCCGATAAGCTGGGATGGCAGGACAAATTTCAGGAGTACACCTTTAAGGAGTGGAATGAGAGGGCCTGCAGGTTAGCACATGGGCTCTCGGAGATAGGCGTTGGCTATCAAGAGAGGTTTGCCGTGCTGGCATTCAACCGCGGCGAGTGGATGGATATATACGCAGGGTGCGCCAAGGGAGGACAGATTATCGTTCCCATCATGTTTCGGCTTGCACCGCCCGACATCGAGTATATCGTCAACCACTCGGAATGCAAGGCCTTTATCGTGGAGCAGCCCTTTGTGGAGATGATAAACGGCATGAAGGACAAGCTTCCGGTTCCGGAAAATGCATACATATACCTGGGAGAGGACCCTGTTCCAGAAGGGTATATCGGCTATGAAGAATGGCTCTCCAAGTCATCTCCAGAAGAGCCGGACATCATGGTAGACGGAGATGACACCTGGACCTTTATGTATACCTCGGGAACGACCGGAAGGCCGAAAGGTGTGGTCAAAACCCATGAGAGCTACCATGCCCAATATGTTCTCAATAATATAAACCAGGGCGTGAGGCCCACCGATAAGGTAATGCTGGTGATGCCCATGTGCCATGTAAACTCCATCTTCTACTCCTTTCCCTATACCCTCGTGAGCGCTCCGGTCTTCGTGTACAATATGGTGAGCTTCGACGCCGAAGACCTGCTCAGGACCATAGAAAAATACAAGATCACCTTTACTTCACTGGTGCCAACTCACTACATCATGATGCTCGCCTTGCCCGATGAGGTGAAAAATAACATCGACGTGAGCTCCATCCGACAGCTCCTTATATCCTCTGCTCCTGCCAGAAAGGACCTCAAGCTCGCAATCATGGATTACTTTAAAAACGCAGAGCTATGGGAGGCCTACGGCACCACCGAGGGCGGTCTGATCACCCTCCTGCGGCCGGAATATCAATTTGAAAAACTTGGTTCCATTGGTAAGGAGATCTTCGGCACGGACAGGATCAAGCTCCTCGATGAGAACAGAAATCCCGTACCTGACGGTGAGGTGGGAGAAGTCTTCTACAGGACACCCATGATCTTCAAGGAGTATTGGAAAGAGCCGCAGAAGACCAAAGAGGCCTTTGAGGGAGAGTGGTCCTCTGCGGGAGATATGGCCAAAAGGGATGAAGACGGCTTCTATACCTTGGTGGACCGAAAGGCAAACATGATCATCACCGGTGGGGAGAACGTGTATCCATCTGAGGTAGAAAGCGCGGTTGGGGCCCACCCCGCTGTGAAGGATATCGCAGTAATAGGAATTCCCGATGACAAGTGGGGCGAGGCGGTTAAGGCTGTGATTATCCTGCATGACGGCTACGAGGCCAGTGATGAGCTCGCAAAGGAGATCATGGATTTTACCAAGGGTAAAATCGCGGGATTCAAGAGGCCGAAATCGATCGATTTTATCAAGGAAGAGGAGATGCCCAGAACGGGCACCGGCAAGATTTTACACAGGATCTTAAGGGAAAAGTATGGGAAATGGAGCGATGCGTAACAAGGATGCAGTAACCAGAGCAGACACTCAGTAATTAGCGGATGTAAAACGGCGTATCATCCTGTACATTCAACTCAACAATACAAGCTGGAGGAAAAAGCGACATGTTAACAAAAGCCTATATTCCGTACCGAGGGTACTACTCGACCCCGTTCTGCCGCTGGCAGGGCACTATGGCGAATGAGAATTCCATAAAACTGGGCGCGACCACTGCACAGCAATGGCTTAAGAAGAACAACATCGACCCCATGATCCTCGATTACATGTACCTTGGAATCACTATCGCACAACACCACCTCTTCTACAGCCATACGTGGGCGTCCGCCATGCTCGTTGACGGTCAAAAGGACCTCCCGGCCCTCATGATCAATCAGGCGTGCACGACCTCAACAACCTGTATCCATCTCGGGGCCATCAACATAGAAGTGGGGACCTACGACACGGCCTTTGCCCTGATGGCAGATCGTTGCTCTAATGGTCCTCATACCATCTGGCCCAATCCTTTAGGTCCTGGTGGAGAGGTGGAGTCGGAGAACTGGATGATGGATAACTTTAATAGAGATCCCTGGGCGGGACAGAAGATGATCCAGACCGCGGAAAACGTGGCCAGAGAGCTGGGCACCACGAGAGAGGAGTGCGATGCGGTCACCCTCCGGAGATACGAACAGTATCAGGATGCCCTGGCAAACGACAGGGCCTTTCAGAAGAGATACATGTTCCCGCCAGAGGTGAGGGTCTCAAGAAAAAAGACCGTTCTGGTAGAGGAAGACGAGGGAGTAACACCCACCTCCGCTGAAGGCCTGGCCAGGCTTAAACCCGTCGAGCCGGAAGGCGTCCACACCTTTGGCGCCCAGACGTTTCCCGCCGATGGTAACTGCGGTATTATCGTGACCACCCGGGATAAGGCCCGGGAGCTGAGCGCGGATCCGAAGATCGAGATCCAGGTAGTCTCCTACGGCTTCGCACGGGCCAAAAAGGGCTATATGGCTATGGCCCCTGTGCCGGCGTCGGAGATGGCGTTGAAGCACGCGGGCATCACGGTGAAGGATCTCAAGGCAGTCAAGACCCACCAGCCATTCGCCGTGAATGACATCAACATGGCCACTAAGATGGGAATGGATGTGAACTGGATGAACAACTACGGAAATTCCATGATCTACGGTCACCCGCAAGGACCTACTGCCGGCAGGATCATCATTGAGATGCTGGAGGAGGTGGTGATGCTCGGCGGCGGATACGCACTCTGGGCCGGCTGTGCTGCTGGCGATACGGCCGCAGCAATGGTCTTCAAGGTAGGCTAAGTAAATATACCTCAAACCCGTTCCTTGGCTATGATTGCCGCGCCTAGGGCTGCTGTCATGTGTGGTTCCTCCGGCACAATGACAGCAAAACCCATTACCTCCTCAACCGCCTTGACCAGCCCTTTATCCCTAGTTCCACCTCCTATAAGGGCAAAGTCCCTCTCGATTCCGACCCTCTCTGCAAGGCCCTGAATTTGGGCTGCAAGGGCCCTGTGAATACCGGCCAAGAGATCCTCCTTTGTTGCACCCTCTGCTATCCTTGAGATGGCCTCCGTCTCCGAGAATACGGCACATCCCGTGTTAAAATCCACCCTTTTTCTTGAACGAAGTGATAACTCCCCTATCTCCTCGATCCGTACCTGTAGTACCCTGGCTATAATCTGCAGTATCCGAGCAGATCCACCTGCACACTTGCCGCTCAACAAGAAGTTGATGAGATTCCCCCTCTCGTCGATCCGAAAGGCCTTGCTGAAGAGATCCCCTATATCGACAACCGTCCTTACCGTTGGGCATAGGTGATAGATGCCTTTGCTATGACAGGTAATATC
>QMLW01000271.1 GCA_003646935.1 Deltaproteobacteria bacterium | reverse complement strand
CTTGCTCTGCTTCTCGGAAAATGGCCTAAGGTAGGCCCCCCAATAGCTCATTCCCACGAACCCCCCCCCTCCGATGATATTGCCTATCGTAGCGGGCACCATGTTCTTCCACAGGAAACTGAGCCAGTTGAGTGATGACGGCTCATAGGCCGCCGGAGCCGCAATCCCCGCCCAGTTGTGCAAAAAAATACCGGCAGGTATGAAGTACATATTGGCCACCACGTGCTCAAAGCCGATGGCAACGAATGCCATGATGGGGAAGTAGATGGCGAAAATCTTGCCCACGGTCTGGCGAGCAGCAAGGGCCATCCACACGGCCAGACATACGAGCCAGTTACAGCCAATGGCGCGGACAAGCACCTCAATAAAAGACAAGTTCACTTTCAAGTAGGCTATACCAACGGCAGCAGCACCCATCGCACCGTTTCCCGTCTTCCACAGGCCAGATAAGTACAGGATGAGCGCAAGTACAAGGGATCCGACGAGGTTGGCGATCCACACTACCGCCCACCTCACCGACATGGTGCCGAAGGTGATTTTCCCGGCCATGGCACTGGAGAGCATGAGGTTATTGCCCGTAAAGAGCTCTGCCCCTGCGATGACCACGAGCATCAGGCCTACGCTAAAGGCCGAGCCTGCGAGGAATTTCTTAAAGCCAATGCCCATCGTCTGGGAGAGGTCAAAGGTAACGGCGGTGGAAAGGAGCCCTCCAAAGCCGATATATGCCCCGGCCAGTATTCCCAGGACAAACACGGTCACCCACGGCGAGGTTACCTTGCCCACGCCCACGGTAGAGGCAACGGTTTCCGCTATGGTCTGGGGAGGCTTGTCCTCCAAGGTAGTCGTCGGAAACTGAACTGACTGCATGATTTTCTCGAATCTGCCCAAGGCCTTCTTCTCCTCGGTCAGCTTTCTCTGCAGCGCCCGCTTTACCGCCTCGGTGATCTCCTCAGGGGTAAACGGCTTGGCAACATAGTCCATTGCACCCCGCTTCATGGCCTCAGCTGCCCGTCCCACCGTGGGGTATCCGCTGATCATCACCACCGCGGAATCCGGGGTTCTACGGTCCAGTTCCTCAATCACGTCCATCCCATCGAAGCCCGGCATCTTCCAGTCAACGAGAATCACCTCAAACGACGAATCCGAGGCGAGTTTGAGTCCCTCATGGGGACTGGTAGTGATTACCACATCGAATCCCTCGCTCGAAAATATCTTGCGGCACGACTCCAGCACTATCTCTTCGTCGTCAATGATAAGCATCCTTTGCGCCATTACTTCACCCTCCTTTAATGATCAAATTCAACGATTCAGTTCATGATCACCAGATTTCGGCGCTGAGCCTCTGCTCGAGCCACCGTTTCTGATTCCCCGTCAACGAACCGATCTGCCCCTCTATCCACTCGATGTCACCGGTGAGTATCGCCAGTTTCTCGGGACCGGTCAGGTCATATTCCTCCAGTGCATCCGCTCCCTGGTACAGCAAATTGGCGATGAACTCGCTGTCTGATGCGGCTCGATCGAGCACCCTGAGCAGCTCCTCCTTGTGGACTATTTCCTGGGCTTCTGGCTCCTGGGTGGCTGCTATATCGAGCGCTGAGGAAACTGCTTTGAGGAGCTGATCAGGGGTAAATGGCTTTTCCAGATAATCCGCCGCGCCCATCTTCATGGCCTGAACCGATGACTCGATCGATGCGTACCCGGTGATCATTACCACCGGGAGCGATGGCTTGGCGCGCTTCACATCCCTTAAAACTCGCATGCCGCCAATATCGGGCATGCGGATATCGGTGAGCAGGATATCGTAGTTCTCCTTGACAGCTCGATCGATTCCCTCACGCCCGCTCAGGGTGACATCTACCTCGTAGTTCTCATCAGCAAGTATCTTACCGACGCTATCGAGAACAACCTGTTCATCGTCTACTACAAGTGCCCTCATCTTTTTCATCGTCTTCCTCCTTCTCAATACTCTGACGGGCGCTATGCCCTGGTCAGGTGTAAATGGTTATGGTACAAAACGGCACGTTTCATTGCCGTATTCACTGGCTCTCATCTCCACGTTTTGGCTGACAGCAGCTCATTCTCCTTGAGTCTCTATGGGCAACCATACAAAGAATCTCGTGCCCTTGCCGACCTCGCTCTGAACCCTCATGGTCCCCCCATGTCCTTGAACAATCCCATAGGAAACCGCGAGACCCAGGCCGGTGCCCTGACCTACCTCCTTGGTGGAAAAAAAGGGATCGAACAGCTTATCGAGATTCTCCGGTGGTATTCCACACCCGGTGTCGGCAATGGTGATCTCAACGCCCCTTTGCCCAGAATCGCTCGCGGATAATCCGGCGGCCGTGTATATGGTTATGGTGTCGCCAGGTTCGGTCGCATCAAGGGCATTGATAATCATGTTTAATAATACGCTCTGCATTTGATTACGATCCAGAGTAACCATCGGCAAGTTTTCCCCGGGATGAAATTTTAGATTAACCCCTTTTACGAGTGCCTGATTTTCCATGAGTGAAATGGTAGTGCGCATGAGCCGATTTACCTCAGTGGGTTCCCTATCGAGCTTTGTCTGCCTGGAGAAATCCAGCAAGCCCTTCACGATCTTCCTGACCCGCTCCGTGGATTCGGCTATGGTCTCGAGATCGGAGCGAATGTCGTCTCCCAGATCTTTCCGTCGGAGCAGCATATGAGTATAGGCCAATACCCCCGTGAGTGGATTATTTATCTCGTGAGCAACGCCTGCTGCGAGCCTTCCAATGCTCGCCTGCTTCTCGGACTGAAGCAGTCGGTTTTCGCTCTCCGCCCTTCTTCGCTTATCGCGCTCCTCAAGCGATACGATCATATCCCTAAAGGTCTTCTGGAGCACTCCGATTTCATCCCTTGATAGAGGGCCAATCTCAGGGATGAGGTTGCCTTCGGAGACCTGTTGGCTTGCCTTTATCAAGCGGTTCACCGGGCTCATGATCTTGTCGGCCAGGAGATATCCAAGCCCGATCGCCAAGAGCATGCCAGCTACGGTTATGGCTATCAAGATGGAGAGGGCCTTATTCCGAATGTCTACGTATTTTTCCTCCAGAACACCAACATAGAGCATGCCTACTCGTTTTCCGAAGATATCCTCGATTGGTTCATAGGCCGTGATATACCAATCGCTGACCACGAATGCTCGGTCCGTCCACCTCTCACCCTTCCCGAGAACATGCTCTTTTACCTCTTTTGAAACACGTGTCCCGATAGCTCGCTTTCCCTCGGGTGTTACGACGTTTGTTGCTATTCTCAGGTCATTGAAAAAGATGGTGGCAGTCCCAATGCTGCGCCCTTTGTATATCTCATTCTGAAACACGGTATCTCGAACCGTATCAACTATCATGGTGCTCCTGTTAAGAAGCACCCCACCATAGAGCACACCAAGCAGCATACCATTATCGAAAATCGGAAAGGCGGCCACGAGCGCCATACCTGCTGTTTCTTCTTCTTCCTCCTTCGGTGCTGCCCTGGGTGTGGGCAGCAGCCTGATCCTCGCCCGATCCGCGAGCTCAGGGCTCTGAGCATAGAGAAACTCCTTGCTCAGAATGACGGTACCGGATACAGGGACCATGCGTTCAAAGACCAATCCCGCGATAGGATTCTTTACATCCGCTGTCTCACAGTGTATAGTACCCTTCCCGATTCTACAGAGCGTGTTTCCCTCCTTTGTCACAACGCCCACAAAGTCCAACTCGGCCCGATTCTCAACCGTCTCTAGCCTCGGCGTAACTCCTGAGACATCTCTTCTTTTCACTGCGGAGCACAATGCCGGTTCCATTGATGAAACAGATAACGGGCATACAATGCTCTTTATGCGGTTCAGGTATATCTCACGCGCGGCGTTGAGATCTAACCGCACTCGGTTCATGGCCTCACTGAGTACGGCGTCGTAGAGGAGCTGACCGCCAATAATCAAGGAAACAACGCCTACCAGAAAGACAACACCCAGAAAACTGGCGATGAGCTTAGATCGCGTTGAGTAGAACAT
>QMLW01000270.1 GCA_003646935.1 Deltaproteobacteria bacterium | reverse complement strand
TTTTAGTGCATTATCGTTCTTCTTAAGTTTGAAATAGGCCATTCCCATATTATTGAACCATTCTCCACGCTCCTTATGGCTCATGAATAATGCCTTTGCCTTTTTGAGATATAGTAGGGCATCATTCGGCCTGCCCGTATCAAGTAACAGGGCCGAGTAATTGATGTAGTTTTTCGCCTCATGAGGATACTCCTTGATGGCTATCCGGAAATATCTCTCTGACTCCTGATATCTTTTCGCATCCAGAAGGTTTTCAGCCAGACCACCTGCATAGAGATGATTTTTAAAATGGACTACCTCTTGATTAAAAAAGGTACCTTCATCGTGCCAAAGCCCCTTGTTCAGAACGTAGGAGTACACGCCAAAATAAAGGACAGCTATGCACAGCAATGAGGTTGTTAGCATGCGCCAGTGGACGATTGACCTTTGAATCATCCAGGCCACTCCTATTGCAATGAAGGCCATTGGGAGGTAGAGCCAGCGCATCGCAATTAGAGAGATCGAGGCTATCGGAATGATATTGAGAACAGGGAAAATAAGGACCAAGAAAGAAAGCCCGGAAAACAAAATGATCCTACTGTTTCTTTTAATCCATAAAGCAGTTCCCATCAGAAAAACCAATGCGATGGAAACTATAGCATGCCAGTCAAAGAGGGTAGACGGATACGAGAAGCAGAAACTATGAAGGTTGTGAGGAACGAAGATAAGCCCAAGGTTCAAGACTATGAGATACGGGGCGAAATAAAGCCCGGACCAAAGCTGCCCCATGTCCAATGGGGTAAGCAATGAACTGGTTGCTCCTTTTCGCAGAACAAAATAGAAAACCAATATAACAATAAATGGAAAATAACTTAGCACCTCCTGAAAAATACTTCGTCTTTCCTTTGACAGCAATCTCTGATATAGAAACAAGAGGGGCAGTACCATAAGGCCAAACTCCTTTGAAACTATTGCAAACACAAAGGAGAGTATGGAACAGATCATGGCGGCATAACTTCCCCTTTCCCAGCCGATGCGGTAAAAATAAAACGAAGAAAGAACGAACAGTGTCACAAGTATGTTATTTCTGGAAATAATCCAGGAAACAGACTCGGTATTCACCGGATGGAGAGCAAAGAGAAGAGTAGCCCAGAAGGCTGCCTGCCGATCATTGACAAAAAGAGTGAGAATGTGGAATAGCAGGAAACAGCACAACACATGGAGAATAAGGTTCGTTGTCCTAAAGCCGGGAGCTTTCATCCCCCATAATGTATAGTCAATCCAGTACGATACATTTATCAAGGGTCTGTAGTAACCGGTATGGTAGCCACCTTCATCGCTTCCGTCCGTTATGCCATCTTCCTGAGCAAGATACGAGGCAATAGGGTGCAGATCTTTTATGTATGGATTGTTTTTAACCAAGGGATTATCGTCTAAGATAAATCCGCCGCTAAAGGTTGGAAGATAGGTAAGCGCAGCAAGGAGGCCGATGATAACATAACACCACCAAGTCTGGTTTCTATTGATGGAGGAACTATGGAACTTTTTCATCCTGGATCGGAAACTCATCTGTCAGCCTGTCGCAGAAACGTCTTCGCGATTATCACGATCTTTATCGTTATTCTCACCATCTATTCCAATACCTTCCATGCCTCCTGGCATTTCGATGACGAACCCAATATTAGGTATAATCCCCCTCTCCACCTCACGGAATTGTCATGGCAAAATGTTAAAAAGACATTTTATGCGAAACAATTTGAACCAAATCAGCTCTACCGGCCTGCGGCCTGCCTGAGTTTTGCCTTAAATTACTATTTCGGCGGAGATGGTGTCTTTGGATACCACCTCGTAAACATAGCAATTCACTTTCTCGCGGCCATGTTTCTGTTTCTCTTTGTATATCACACCTTGAACCTTCCACTGATTTCTGCAAGATATGGTCCAAATTCCTACTTTATAGCGCTTTTATCCACTGTTCTATGGGCAATAAATCCCATACAGACCCAGGCAATCACCTATATTGTCCAGCGCATGGCCAGTATGGCAGGCATGTTCAGTATCATCTCCATGTATCTCTACCTCAAAGCGAGAACGGCGATTAAAAACTCATCAAAAGCAATCCTCTTCTCCTCCACTGCCCTCTTTATTATACTGGCATTTTTATCCAAGGAGAATGCCATTATGATGCCCGCATGCCTGTTTCTCTTCGATTTTCTGCTTATTCAGGGGGTATCCGAGCACAGCGTAAAGAAAAACCTTAAGATCTTGCTGGTCGTTGCTGCCATTACCTTGGGTATGGTTGTCATCTTCCTTGCTTTTTCCGAAATGACGTTCTCATCACTATTCAGCTTATACAGCAAGAGGCCCTTTACGCCGTGGGAACGGCTACTCACACAATCCAGGGTACTCATCCTTTACATAGGTCTCATCCTCTATCCTATGTCCACAAGACTCTCGTTGAACCATGACATAGCGATTTCCCACTCACTGTTCAACCCACCGACAACCATGCTAGCCATTGTCCTTATCATCGGAATGCTTTTCGGCGCTATCTATTTATCGAGAAGATATCCTTTGATCTCCTTTTGTGTGTTCTTTTTCTTCTTAAACCATATTCCGGAATCTACCATACTTCCGCTGGAGTTGATCTATGAACACCGGAACTACATCCCCTCCATGCTCTTTTTTGTGCCTATCGCAATCGGCCTACTGAAGGCTATCTCATATTTCTCCTATAAACGATCAATGCAAACAATCATAGCTGTCTCAATAGTCCTGATTATCATAGGGGAGGGCCACGCCACCTTTATGCGCAACTTTTCCTGGAAAAACGAGGAGAGCCTTTGGATTGACAATGTTGATAAGTACCCCACTCTGTTTAGACCTCAACATAACCTGGCCAAATACTACCAGGATAGAAATGAAATCGATAAGGCTGTTAGGGAATACGAGAAGGCACTAACGCTTCGGGCGATTAATACCACCGATGAAAAAGCCATTACCTACTTTAATCTGGGATTCATTCACTTCCAAAGAAAGGAGTTTGAAAAGGCCAAGGAATATTATCTCCGGGCCATGGAACTAGATCCCTGTTTACCAGGAGTTCACAATAATCTGGCCGTAATCCTCGCTGCAACCGGCAAGGATTTCGATAGGGTCCATGATGAGCTCAAAAAGGCCCTTAGCTGCAATCCCTCAAGCATGCGGGCACATAGCAATATAGGCATTTTATTGGTGAACTGGGGGAAGATCGATGCGGGCATTGCGGAAATCAAAAAGGCCCTGGAAATTGCCCCACACAACATCCCTACCCTTGAGAGGCTAGGATATGCCTATGTAAAAAAGGGCCTGTTAGGGCTAGCGTCCATCTCCTTCAAAAAGATACTCGCCCATGAGCCCAAAAATCTCAGAGCACTTCTGTATTTAATCCAGATATATGCACTCAGCGGGCATGAGGATAAGGCCGAAAGGACTCTGATCTACTTCGTTGATCTCATCCAGGATAGAAACCTGATTCCGTTGGTGCATGACCTCTTAGCGGAAACAAGCCTCTTGCAAACATCACCCGATATGAATAATATCCTGCCCCTTCTTTTCAATGCCTATCTCGAAAAGGAAACAGCCATAAAGAAGAACATCGAATTTTTAGGGGATAGAACGAAACGATAGAAACAAAAATGGGAAGCAATGCTCTATCATTGCTTCCCCCCTTTTGTTGCTAAGCTAGGTTAACTGGTGATACTGCCTCCTGGACCTACTATAGACCACGTCTTGTCTCCCGAGCTGTGATAGGCCTTCATGGTATACCCCGTGTTGCTTGCGGCTACCACGGATAAGGTAACGTTCTGCGAGGTATACAGGCCGAATGTAGTCCCAACAAGGGATGCCACAGCGGAAGCATAGGTCTGCTCATCCACGAAATAGGCCTCCTGAGCGGTGGTGGCATTCTTCAGGTCAGACTGAGCCGCTGAATTGTAGGACCTCTTCCTGTAAGCGGAGAACTGAGGGATGGCTATAGCAGCCAGGATCCCGATGATA
>QMLW01000269.1 GCA_003646935.1 Deltaproteobacteria bacterium | reverse complement strand
CTGCAATTATTGCAGGAGTACAATGAAAGCGATAGCCTGCGCAAACACGCATATAGCGTTGAGGGGGTCATGCGCTACATTGCCAGGAAGCGCGGCGAAGACGAGGAGAAGTGGGGGATCATAGGCCTTATTCATGATCTCGATTACGAGAAATACCCCGATCAACATTGCACCAAGACGAGGGAGATTCTCGAGGAACATACATGGCCCGAGGAGTATATTCGTGCCGTTGTCTCGCATGGTTGGGGGCTTTGCTCGGATGTGGAACCAAGAACCACCCTGGAAAAGACGCTCTATGCCATTGACGAGCTAACCGGGCTTGTTGCAGCAAGCGCACTGGTTCGCCCATCCAAAAGCGTGATGGATTTGACCGTGAAATCGGTTAAAAAGAAATGGAAATCACCGGCGTTCGCGGCCGGAGTGAACCGATCGATCATAGAGAAGGGTGCGGAGATGCTGGGTTTAGAGCTCGCGGAGCTCATCGAAGATACCATAATGGGAATGAGGGAAGTGGCGGACGAGATAGGGTTGAAGGGTTCTATAGAATAAACTCAAGAGATAAGCCCTTTTAGTTCCGGGGAGACCTCTCGAGCACCATAGCTATTCGCGAGAAACACACCCGCCAACACCATGGCACCACCGCTCATCTGCACCACGGTGAGCCACTCGCCCAACAGCACCCAAGCACTCAGTGCGGTTACCACCGGGATCCCGTTGATAAAGATCGCGGCCCTGGTAGCGGGCAGCCTTGTCAACGCATGGTTATAGCAGAGAAATGCGCCTATGGTGGCAAATAGGGTAAGGAAGCCCACGGCAGCCACGGAGCGCATAGTCATTTCAGCCCACCGTACCTCAGGAAGCTCCCATAGGAATGCCGGCACAAACAGCAGGGCTCCGTATATCGTCTGAAGACCCGTGAACTCCATGGCGGAACGGTTCTTTCCTAGAGATCGAGCACAGACCATGTAAAACGCCGCCGAGAGAACCGCGCCGAAGATGAGGAGATCTCCGAGCAGGTTGCCGCTCACGGACCAGGTGAAGTGCGGATCGGCTGTGATCAGTATTGCTATCCCCGCAAGAGAGGCAACCATACCGACAATCCCAACCAGCCGCGTGCGCTCGCCGAGAAA
This sequence comes from Deltaproteobacteria bacterium, assembly GCA_003646935.1. GTDB lineage: Bacteria > Desulfobacterota > DSM-4660 > Desulfatiglandales > B25-G16 > B25-G16. Next base: position 2,904 of record QMLW01000269.1, on the reverse strand, counting down.
CAGAGCGGCGAGAATGAGTACCGCCACCGGTATGGTGGCGATGATTAAAGAGGCCATAGGTGCTGTAGTGTATTGCAGGCCGATGGTTTCAAAGGTGAAGTAGAGCCCGGGCTCACAGAGCGCGATGAGGATGATCTTTCCATGGTCCTTTCGGGTGAGCCGAGGGAAGCCCCGGAGGACCATCAGGATCAGGAACACACAACCGGCCAGGGCAAAGCGGGCAAGTATGAGGGTGAAGGTGGGAATACTCTCCAGGGCTATCTTGGTTGCCACAAAGGATATCCCCCAAAAGATCACCGCTGAGAATAACGCCAGATATGCCCCGAACTCCTTATCGCCGCTCAATCACCTGCTCCCCTGCTTTACAGCTATTTCTTCCCTTCACCACGGCCTCTCTGCTGATTGCCGCTGTTTGCCCTGTTCATGACGACACTCCCCGTTTCAACCTCCCAAGGGGAAGAGGCCCTTATAACACGTTTTTTCCATCTCGTTAAGGGCCTTGAGAATCAGGGTATTTCTTTAGCAGATAGCCGGGATATGCTCTTATCTTGACGCGAAGTACCATACATTCTATAGTTTTATAATAGAGGTCTATATCTTTATTACTATTCATACCGAAAATGAGTGGTTTCAGATTGAGAGGTTCAGAGGTTCAAGGTTCAGAGGTTCAGAAGTTTATAGGCTCAAAGGCTAAGCCTTCTTATAATCTCATCGTAATTGATTTCACCTGACGCGTGAACCATAGCAGCTTTTTAAACCATTGGCTGAAACAAAACACTTGCAATCAACATATTTTCCTTTTCTAAAAGCCAATTAGGGCATTTTAGCCGGGAACCGTGAACGGTGAACCATTCCACCTAATATATAGATACAGGAGAAGATATGGGGGATTCCAGAAGAGAAGACCGTTTCTTTAACAGGGAACGTGAAACAATGGATTGGGAGAGGAGAAAGGGGGATCTCAACACGAGATTCCTGAAAACCTTTCGACATGCCTGCGAGAACTCCACGGCCTACAGGGACATCTTCACGTCCTCCGGCATAGGAGTCTCCGATATTCGGAGCATAGACGATATTGAGAAGTTGCCTATACTTCGGATAAGCGATTTGGTGGATCGGCAGAAGAGGGACATGCCTTTCGGGGGATTCGAGACCGCCGATTTTGAGGAGATCAGAAGGATCTATATCAACCCTGGCCTCATCTGGCAGCCCGGTGAACGGGATTATCATGACACCACATGGGCGGAGGCACTCTGTGGCGTGGGCTTTAAGGAGGGAGACCGCATTATCAACACCTTTAACTACCATATGTGGCCGCTCGCCTTCATGCTCGATGAGTCATTGAGGATAATCGGGGCAACGGTGATCCCCACGGGTGTGGGCAACACCCTGATGCAGGTCAAGATCATGCAGACCCTGAGGGTTACGGGATTTATTGGAACACCCAGTTTTATCATGACCCTGATACAACGCGCAGAGGCCATGGGGCTTGATCTAAAAAAAGACCTCTGCCTTGAAACCGCCCTTGTGGGGGCGGAGATGCTCCCTGAGTCCCTGCGCTCTCGCATTGAGGACAAGCTGGAGATGACGGTCCGTCAGGTATATGGAACGGTGTTCTTGGGTTGCATCGGGTATGAGTGCCGGCATATGACCGGACTACATGTTCCGGATGATATGCTCGTGGAGGTAGTGGATCCGCACACCGGCAAGCAGGTTGAGTCGGGGGCCACAGGTGAGGTCGTAGCCACCAATTTCAACACCTACTATCCCATGATCCGCATGGGGACAGGCGATCTGTCCATGATGAGCCTGGAATCATGCCCCTGCGGTCGAACCGGTCCCGTACTGAAGAGGATTCTGGGAAGGGTCGATCAGGCCACCAAGGTAAAGGGCACCTTTGTCCATCCATGGCAGGCAGATGAGGTCATCTCCCGGTATCCGGAGGTCTTCAAGTACCAGGTGGTGGTGACCCGTGAGGACCATAAGGACGTGATGACCTTTGTGGTTGAACTCAGGGAGGAGATATCCAAGCCGGATATCATTCGCGCCCGTATCGAACGGGATATCAAGGAACTTTTAACCATAAAGGGCACAGTTCAGATCGTGCCACCGGGTACCATTCCCGATCTCCACAAGAAGATCGAGGACAGAAGAACCTGGGAGTAGCCCTAAGCGCTGGGAGCAGTATCCATGGAAGACGAGAGGATCGGCGGAATCATGCAAAGCGATGGGCGTGCGCTCATAAAGGTCATGTCAGTGCCGGATCATGCGAGCGTGGCAGGAGCCGTGTTCAAGGCCATGGCGGAAAACGGCATCAACATCGAGCTTCTGGTGGAGAGCTTCGATTTGGATGACTGCGGGAATTTCGCCGTGGTTATCGACGGGAAAGACCTGGATCGCGCCTTGGGAATGCTGGAAGAGATTAAATCCACCATAGATGCCAAGGTCATCTCCTACACCCCGGATGTGGCCGTGATCACGGTATTCGCACCTCATTTGCGTGAGAAGCCCCGCATCCACGGCAGGATGTTCTCCTCTATCGCCTCCATGGGGGTCAGCTCCCTTGCCATCAGCACCTCGCTTTCGAGCGTATCATGTGTGGTGGAGGGCCAGCATCTGGATATCGCTGTTAGGGCCCTTTCAGAGGCCTTTGATCTCCCCTATGGTGTGAAGGATCGGCCTAAAGATTACTGATGAATGAACTCGCCTCTTTCAGCACAAGATCCAGACAGGGCTACGTCATAATGCGATATAAGCTAGCGATGTTTCACCGTTTTGGCCCTATACTTTGACGTTACCATGAGATCCGGATTTTAGGCTTGACACGGATTTGGCTAATGGTATTAGATTAAATTTATTGTATAGGAATTTCCTTTTTAAATAATTGTAGGGGCGTCATTTATG
>QMLW01000268.1 GCA_003646935.1 Deltaproteobacteria bacterium | reverse complement strand
GTATCGTATCCTATTATACACTATCAGGCGCTCGAGGTGGTAGTACTGATTTCAATCCCGGCAAGGGGATCTGGTTCCGTATCGCCCCTTGTAATGCTATGTTCTCGCTGGAATTTTGACGATGAGTGCGGGACGCAGGAGCGACGATCCGGTAAAACATCATTGGTTTTCGTCTATTCGGGTAATTCGGCATCTCTCAACAGGGGACTCGATGCATCTCTCTCAGAGAGGATTGGCTTTTGTATGGGCCAATCAATGGCGAGATCAGGATCATTCCACCGTATTGCCCGCTCATAGTCAGGGAAATAGAAATCGGTGCATTTGTAAGCGAATTCAGCCGTCTTGCTCACCACACAAAAGCCATGCGCGAAGTTCGGGGGGATGTATAGCGCCCTTTTATTGTCTTCACTAAGGGTTATCCCAAACCATTTTTTGAAGTGCGGTGAAGATCGACGGATATCCACACACACGTCGTATATTTCCCCCCGCAACACCCTGACCAATTTGCCTTGGGGCCGTTTTATCTGATAGTGGAGGCCTCGTAGTGTCCCATGCGACGACATAGATTGGTTATCCTGAACGAATCGTACGTCAATACCTGCCGCGGAGAATTTCTCTTGATGATAGGTCTCCATGAAGTATCCCCGGTGGTCACGGAGGAGATCCGGCTCTATGATGATCACCTCAGGAAGGTCTGGCGACGGGCGAAACCTCATCGTAGATTCCGCTACCACCTCTGGCTCCCCTTCCTCTCATCAAGCAGCTCCAGTAGGTACGTGCCATACTCGCTTTCCCTCATGGTCATAGCGAGCTTCTCCAGCTGTTCGGCCGATATGTACCCCATTCGAAAGGCGATTTCCTCAAGGCAGGCGATCTTCAATCCCTGCCTCTGTTCGATAGCATGGATGAAATTAATCGCCTGTATCATGGATTCATGGGTGCCCGTATCCAACCATGCGATGCCCCTGCCCAGCTTTTCGACCTTGAGTTGATTCCTCGTGAGATAGGTCATGTTGACATCGGTGATTTCAAGTTCACCCCGTGCCGACGGCTTCAGCTCAGAGGCAATGGAAGAGACCTGATCGTCATAGAAATAGAGTCCTGGAACGGCGTAGTTGGACTTAGGGTGCCGGGGCTTTTCTTCGATGCTTATGGCGTTTCCCCTTGTATCGAACTCTACCACGCCATATCGCTGCGGGTCGCGTACCCAATATCCGAATATGGTCGCACCCCCGTCGTTGGTAGCTGCCCTCCGTAAGTGTTCGAGAAAGCCGTGCCCATAGAAGATGTTGTCCCCCAGGATGAGGCAGGAGGGATGATCGCGTATGAATTTCTCTCCGATAATGAATGCCTCGGCCAATCCCCCTGGCCTTGGCTGTAGCGCATAGGAAAAGTTGAGGCCTATATGGTGACCGTCGCCGAGCAATTTCTCGAACTGCGGAGTATCCTGAGGGGTGGAGATAATCAGTATCTCCCTGATACTGGCGAGCATGAGGACCGAGATGGGGTAGTAGATCATGGGCTTATCACAGATGGGAAGAAGCTGTTTGCTTACCGAAATGGTAACGGGGTAGAGCCTTGTTCCGTGGCCGCCCGCTAACACGATTCCCTTTGGGGCCTTCTTGGTCATGTTATCCTTCGCTTTGATATTCCCGGTATCTTCCGCTCTCTATGTCGGAAACCCAATCCATGTGGTCGAGATACCACTCGATGGTATCGATAATCCCTTGCTCAAAGGAAACGGTGGGTTCCCAGTGAAGATCGCGATGTACTTTGGTGGCATCAATCGCATACCTCCGATCATGCCCGAGCCTATCGGTGACGAATTGTATCAACTCCCTTCTCGGTTTTCCCTCTAAGAGCCCGAGCCTTGTATCCAGGTAATCACAGATAGCGGTTACGATGTCTATATTCCGTCTCTCGCAGTTGGCACCAATGTTATATTTTTCCCCTGGCACGCCCGTCTCCAGCACGGCCAACAGTGCCGAGCAATGATCCCCCACATGGAGCCAGTCCCTTACGTTCTTCCCGTCGCCATAGACGGGCAGCGAGTTTCCCTTTATGGCGTTTATAACGATAAGGGGTATGAGCTTTTCCGGAAACTGGAACGGGCCGTAATTATTGGATGAGTTGGTGATGAGGGTTGGAAGAGAGTACGTTCTGTGGTAGGCGTTCACGAGGTGATCCGAGGCGGCCTTGCTCGCCGAATAGGGGCTGGAGGGATCATAGGGCGTTGTTTCCGTGAAGTATCCCCCGGGCCCGAGGGACCCGTATACCTCATCGGTTGAGATGTGGAGAAAGCGTTTCTCGGTAACATCCGATGATGGCGCGCTCCAGAACTGCCTCGCTGCCTCGAGGAGTCGGAACGTTCCGAGGATGTTCGTATGCAGGAATTCCTCAGGTCCCTCGATACTCCTATCTACGTGGGATTCAGCAGCGAAATTCACGACCCAATCGATATCGCCCTGGCTGAAGATCCCCCTGACGGTGTCCCAATCACTGATGTCGCCCTTCACAAAGCGGTACCGATCAGGAGCATAGTCCCTCGCCACGTCAATGAGGTTGGCGAGGTTTCCGGCATAGGTGAGCTTATCCAGGTTAATGACCCTAACGTGCTCGCGGTTCCTTAAGATATGCCTGATGAAATTACTCCCGATAAAACCGCAACCACCAGTTACCACTACCTTCATCCTAAACCTGTTTCCTAAGGCATTCGATACAATAGCCCCCTGTATTTGCGAAGGGGAGCGCTATGGGAGATCGAGTATTTTATCAAATATTTCAAAGGTTGCTGCCCGTGCTGGATTATCTGCCGGTAGATTAACGGTCGGATTGCCGTTCATATCAAATTCAAAAAGGAGATCATCCTTTGGAATGATACCTGCCAGATTCAGTCTTCGTTTACCGATTTCATCTCGGAGGGAATCAGCCAGCCCATTAGATGCTCGATTTATGATGAGAAACCTCTTTTCTGCCCGCACCTTCAATTCATCCACGAGAGTATTAATCCTGGCAGCAGTTTCAATCCCCCTCATGGAGGGATCGGAGATAATAAAGAGAACGTCTACATTATTTGTTGTCAATCTGCTTATATGTTCCATGCCCGCTTCATTATCCATAACCATATAGGGGTAGTTGTCAATAAGGTTTCCCAGGTACATGGAGAGAAGGTTATTGGCAGCACAGTAACACCCAGCGCCTTCAGGTCTACCCATGGCAATAAGATCAAAGCCTTCTCCTTCAATTACTGCTTCTGCCAGCTTCATCTCCATAAACATCTGTTTGGTCATGCCCTGTTGTACCACCCCGTCTTTCATCTGCTCTCGAGCTGTGCCCAGCGTTGCCTTGAGAGATACGCCCAGAACCTCATTGAGGTTGGCATTTGAGTCGGCATCAACAGCGAGTATAGGAGTTTTGCCCTTGTAAACGAGATACTTGATCAGGAATCCAGCAACGGTAGTCTTGCCCGTCCCTCCCTTACCGGCCATTGCGATTGAATACGGCATCACATATCCCTTTCTCTGTCCATGGAATCGTGTTCATCTTGTTTAACGGCATTGTAATCAATGATCATGCCGGTGTCAACGAGGGAGAGCGTTAGGGGGATGGGGTTTCGATTTTTTCCCTTCAAATCCAGGGCCGAGTGACCGTATCGGAAAGCCTACTGGTTTCTTTTTCTATTGCCTCACCTTTGCCCTTTACCTACATTCAAACCTTGACATTTTTTCATAATAGGGTAATTTACTTATCCATCGGCAGGGCGCTACACGATACCCCTACTTTGATTCACGGATATAGTACGTATGCCCCAAGAAGTGAAGGAGATTTCATGACAAAAAAAGCCAACGGAATACGAAATGTGGGATTAATAGGCCACAATGGCTGCGGCAAGACATCCCTGGCTGAGGCAATGCTTTACAACAGCAAGACCATCAAGAGGCTGGGGAGAGTGGATGACGGATCCTCAACCATGGATTTTGAGCCGGAGGAGATCAAGAGGAAGGTGAGCCTCGGTAGCGCCTTTCACCCCTTTGT
>QMLW01000267.1 GCA_003646935.1 Deltaproteobacteria bacterium | reverse complement strand
TGGATATAGGGGAAGATGACTACTTACGGGAAGGAGTTAGAGGTAAGGAGTGCGGAACCACATGCGTATAGAATTTGTGCCTTATTTTCTTAGCTCCCTAATGAGGAGTGGCAGGATCTCCATTGCATCCCCTACAACGCCGAGGTCTGCAACATTAAATATGGGTGCATCCGGGTCCTTGTTGATTGCAACGATGGTCTTCGCTGAGCTCATGCCCACGAGGTGCTGAATGGCGCCGCTAATGCCGACGGCTATGTAGAGTTGAGGCCCTACGGTCAGTCCCGATTGGCCTACCTGTTTGGTGTGGGGGAGCCAATCGAGCTCAACAAGGGCCCTCGATCCGGCCGTTACACCCCCAAGGGCGTCCGCCAACTCCTGGATAAGCTGGAGATTCTCCTTTTTCTGGCACCCCCTTCCGGCTGCGACAACGATGTCAGCATCCTCAATGCCGATTTCACCTTCATCATCGATCTGTTCGAGGGCCACGAGCTTTGTCCTGATTGCAGCAGGAGAAAGCGCTACTTCGAAGTCGTCGATTTCGCCCCTCCTCGATGTATCGAGTTCCCCAGGATGAAATACATTTGGCCTGACCGTTGCCATTTGGGGCCTCGTGTACAACGAAACAATAGAGGCCATAATGTTTCCACCGAATGCGGGCCTTGTTTGGATCAAATGTCCTTTTTCATCTATGTCCAGGCCGGTACAATCCGCAGTCAGCCCTAGCTGTAGCCTTGCGGCTACCCGTGGCGCCAGCTCTCTTCCATGGGGTGTCGCGCCAAAGAGGAAGACGGAGGGTTTCTCCTTTGAGATGAGTGCGGACACGACACTGGTGAAAGCCTCTGTTGTGAATCGACCGAGCAGTTCGTGTTGGCACCTGATCACCCTATCTGCACCATGGGCGATCAGTGTATCGAGTCCCGTAAGCCTCCCATCGCCGAGGACCACTACGGATAGTTCCTGGCAGAGTTTGTCGGAGAGCCTGCGTCCCTGAGAAAGGAGCTCCTTGACCACCTTCTTCGGGATGAGTTTCTCGCCTTTCTCCTCACATTCGCCCCAGATAAAGACGCCTGAGAACAGCCGCAGTTCTTCTTCAGAGATCCTTTTCCTCTCAATTGAGATGGCTTCTGCAGGGCAACGGGGTACACATGCGCCGCAGAGCGTGCAGTTATCCTGCACCTGGGCCACCTTATCAACAACAGCAATAGCACCAAAGGGGCAGATCTTCTCACAGATCTTGCACCCGGTACATTTCTCTAGATCGATTGTAAGCATTATATTCTTCAAATGTAACCGTTCACCGTTCACCGTTGTCCGTTCACAGGCACATCCATTGATGCTTATTAAACGTTAAGCGTTTTCAATGTCTTATTGGTGAAAGGCAAACAATGAATGGAATACATTTTCGAAATTTCCAGGAGTGGAACACACTCATAGCAGGAGCCAAGGCCAATATTCAAGAAATGAATGAATTCCTTTTTTCCACGACTGCTCCCTTCTGCAATATTACTTGGAATTGAAATAGATGACATTCTTAACTGATTTGTGATTCCAAATATTTAACTTTTTGGAAATGGTTTGGTTATTTCATAAATTTTGTTAGCTAATTCTATAGCATCATTATACACCTCTAATTTTTCAAAATTGAATTGCATATTTTGCTCTCCTTTCCATTGTCAGTTGCTTGTTTAATTTTATCCATTCACCGTCGCACTCTGCCTATCGGTGAACGGAAAACGGTGAACGGTGAACTCATAACTTCAAATGAACTTCCTTTCCTTGAGGAATGCAATCAGTTTCTCAGCGGCGTCATCCGCTTGACTCCCGTCAATAAGCTCTCCCGCGCCCCGCACGTTGGGAGGAAAGATCTCCATGACCTGCGTTGGTGAGCCATGGAGGCCGAGCTTGTCTTGATCAATGGCGAGATCAGATGCACTCACAGCGCGGAGCTCCTTTTTCCGGGCATCGAGGACTTCTTGAAAGGATGACACAGGCCGTATCAAGGATCCCTTGCTTATGGAAACGAGGCCGGGAAGCTTCATCTCCACTATTTCATAGCCCGTTTCTACCTCCCTTTTTACCCTGGCCTTTTTTCTATCCCGGGTGAGCTCAATGCCTACCGCATACATTATCCCAGGAAGGCCGAGGATTTCCGCTAGCTCAGGTCCTACCTGGGCCGTGTCGCCGTCGATTGCCTGTTTGCCCACCATGATCAAGTCGAAGTCCCCCTCCATCCTCTTTATTGCCTCAGCCAGGGTCAGGGCGGTAGCCCATGTGTCTGAACCGGCGAACTTCGCATCTGAGAGCAAGATGGCCCTGTCAGCACCCATCTCAAGGCATCTCATCAATGCATCCCTGGCCTGAGGCGGCCCCATGGAGATTGCCACAAGCTCGGTATCGCGCTGATGCCTTTTCAGTCCTAATGCCGACTCCAGGGCATATTCACAGAAGGGATTAAGGATTGAAGCCACCCCTTCTCTCACCAGGGTCCCCGTGTTAGGGTCTATCGTTATATCCGTGATTTCAGGAACCTGTTTTACACAGATTATGATTTTCATTGTTCCTTACATGTCTAAAAGGGTTCCCGGATTTATCATGAGACCCGGATCGAGGGCACGTTTCACTGTTTTCATCTCCTCTATGTCCCTATCCGAGAACATAATGGAGAGGAATTCTTTTTTTATCTTTCCAATACCATGTTCGGCGGAGATCGTTCCGTTAAGGGCCACCACCTTTTCTGCGAATTCAGTGTAAATTGAGAGGCCGGCTTGTATCTCTTCAAGGGTTCTGGGCAGGATATTGATATGGAGGTGATTATTGCCGATGTGTCCAAATGCAACCCATTCGAGACCTGCTCCCTCCAGTTTGGATTTATAGAATGACCATATTTCCTCAAGGGCCTCATCGGGTACGGCGAAGTCGGTTCCGAGCTTGTGAAGTTCGGGTATCCTCTTTTTTCTCTCGGCGATGATGGCGTTAATGGTTTCAGGAAGGAGGTGCCTGAACTCCTTGAACCTCTCCAGATCCCTTTGCTCATACCCCGCCCATGACCTTGCCAGTGTGGATCCGCATTCCGCGGCAAGGTCTTCAAGTACGGCGTAGTCATTGTCCTTGGCCTCAGGATCGAATCCAATATCAAAGAAGACCGCTGCCTTCGCATAATCAGGAATTGTGGGCATGCCCACGGTTCTTGGGTCTTCACCTTGTTTGATCCGGAGAAAATCAAGGGCAGAAGAGCCATAAAACTCGATAAACTCAGGATGGAGGCCCTTCACGCTTCGCAGCAGTTGAACGAACTCGATGGCCTTTTCATCTGACGGCATGAACAGCACGATGGAGATAGGGTTCTCCCACCTCTGGAGCGCCACCTCAACCTGGGTAACTGCCCCGAAAATACCCTCACTGCCTATGAAGAGATCAATCAAATCCATAAAAGGCGCCGAGAATATGCCGGCAGCGTTCTTCGTTCTGGGCATGGCATAGGTGGGGACTTTTACTTGTGTTTCATAGCCCTTGCTGTCGATTATCGTAAACTCACCGGCCGGTGTTGCGAAGTATTTCCCCCGAGGAATCTCCAGGACTTCCCCTGAAGCCAACATGACCCTCATCCACCTCACCCAATTCCGGGTGGGGCCATATCGATAGGTCCTGGCGCCGGATGCATTGGTGGAAACGGTCCCACCCAAGGCTGCCCCCATCTCGGTGGGATCGGGAGGGTAGAAGTAGGTACCTGGGCTGTCACGGTATTCTTGGATGAACTCCTTGGTTTCAGCAGAACCCCTCTCATTGATGCCAGGGAAGCTCTTTTTCATCGCCCACGTATTGAGATCACGTACCGTTACACCGCACTCGACGCGAACAACCCACTCCTTTGCTGATCTGTCATACCTGAGCCCCAGGACCTGATCGAATTTTTCAAGGGATACAATCGCCCCTCCATAGGGGACTGCACCGCCTACGATGCCGGTTCGTGCACCGGAAAAGGTCACCGTAATGCACCTTTTTGCCATTTCCTGAAGGATTGCGGAGAGCTCTGCCTCGGTGGTCGGAAAGAAGAGGTATTCGGCCCCCTGGTGAGAGAGCTTCGA
>QMLW01000266.1 GCA_003646935.1 Deltaproteobacteria bacterium | reverse complement strand
GGTTAACTCCTTCAAATTGGCGGACATGGCCACTGAAATAGAATGTGCTCGACTTCTCCTCTACAAGGCCTGCTGGCTGAGGGATCAGGATATGCCGTTCGGAAAATACGCGGCCATGGCAAAACTGTATTGCTCCGAGGTCATGGGTAGATGTGTTGACCATGCCGTACAGCTTCACGGTGGCTACGGCCTGATGAAGGAATACGAGGTGGAGAGATTCTATCGAGATCACAAGCTCCTTGAGATTGGAGAGGGCACCTCAGAGGTTCAGCGCATTGTGATCAGCCGCCAGATCGGCGCAGTATAGTTGCATGTTAGAGAAAATACTCGGCAAAGACATCGCTGCCTACGTCAAGGCCCATCGCCTTTTGATAGCAGTTGCAATTATCCTGACAGCCCTGGCAGCCATCTTCACCGTGATCCCCGCCTACCTGCTCCAGCCCTTTATAGACGAAGGCATGAAGGGCGCGGCCGATCCAGTTGAGTGGAGGATTCCCTGGCTTTCATTTCACCCTCCCTTTTCATTTGAGAGAACGGATCGGGTGCTCGTTACCGGCATCTCACCGAATCGCCTGCTCATCCTTCTCACCGGCGTTGCATTCCTGTCGATCCTGTTCAAATCGATCACCGTTTACTTCAGCGAGCTCTCGGCGGCTGCCTTCTCAAACAGGGCAATACGGGCAGTGAGGATTCACCTGGCCGAGAAGTTCATATCCCTCCCCTTGACGTTTTATCATAAACGCAAAAGCGGTGAGCTTATCGCCAGGGCTACGGCAGACCTTACGGTGATGCAGGGTTTTATAAGCCTCATCCTTATTGGCCTTGTACAGCAACCCCTCACGGCAGCCGTTTTCCTCTTCTACCTGCTCCTGATGAACTTCAAGCTCACCGTGCTGACGATTATCGTAACCCCCTTCATCGTGGGTCTGGTCAGGCTCTTCGGCCGCAAGGTCAAGAAACATTCGGTACGGGTACAGGATGCCACGGCCGAGGTGACATCGAGCTATCAGGAGATCATCCTGCTGCTCAAGGTTATCAAGGGATTCTGTAGAGGAACCTACGAAGCCGAGAGGTTCGGCAAGCTCGCCGATACCCTGTACAAAAAGGTGATGCATTGGAATAGGTGGCAACTCGGAATCGGCCCCATGATGGACGTGAGCGTATTTCTGATCCTTCAGGCCGTGTTGTTAGCAGGCAAGATTTACTTCCATCATAGCTTAGGGGAAATCATCGCAATCCTCTACGCCTTTGCCAGGGCATATTCACCGGTGAAGAATCTGGCCAGGTTAAACAATAATTTAAAGACGCTCCAAGGCGCGACCAAACGGGTCTTCGAGATCATGCATACGGTGCCTGATATTCAGGATAAGCCGGGGGCACGGGATATACCCAAGCTGACGCATAGCATAGAGTTCTCTCATGTTGATTTCGGGTACGAGCCCACAAAACCGGTTCTTCGTGACATCTCCTTTACGGCAAACGCGGGGGATATGCTTGCCTTTGTCGGTTCCACAGGTGCCGGAAAAAGCACCCTTCTGGATCTCATTCCCCGCTTCTACGACGTGGACTCTGGCTCCATAAGGATTGATGGGATGGATATCAGGGATGCAACCCTCGAATCATTACGAGGTCAAATTGCAATCGTAAGCCAGGAGAGCCTCCTGTTTCACGACACCATAGCGAACAATATCAATTACAACGGGGGGCACTACACCCAGGAAGATATTGAGAATGCGGCCATGGTAGCCCATGCTCATGACTTCATCACTGCCCTTTCAAGGGGATATGATACCGTGGTAGGAGATAGAGGAACGCTTCTGTCCGGTGGACAGAGGCAGAGAATTGCCATAGCCAGGGCGGTTCTCAAAGATCCTGCTATCTTGATCCTCGATGAGCCCGCCTCGGCCCTCGATCCGGAGAGCGAGCGCCGCATCCAAGAGGCCATCGAGAAATTGTGCGGCCAGATGACAATCTTCATCGTCTCCCACCGCCTGGGTACGATCAGGAGGGCCGATCGAATCTTCGTATTGGAGAACGGGAGCATTGTCGAGTCAGGCACCCATGAGAAACTCATGGTGGAAAACGGCCGATACAAAAACCTCTATGACATCCAGTTTAGGCCCTGATATCGTCTACCCTTGCCTTTAAGTCGCATTCTTTGGATCACTTTACCGTTTATGATACAGCTTCCCCTCAATCGTGATAACGTGATACAGGCCGTTTTTCTTGAGAGGCCTAACCGGTTTCTCGTCAGGTGTATCACTGATGAGCGTGGCGTGCTGGATGCCTACCTTCCAAATCCGGGAAGGCTCTGGGAACTCCTCTTACCTGGTGCAAGCCTCTATCTTTACCCCACGATGGACCCGGAGGGGGCATTCCCTTCTCAGAGGAAAACACGCTTTACCGTAATGGCCGTGCAAAGGGAGGAATCGCCTATCTTCCTCCACACCCATATCACCAATCAGGTTGCACGAACTCTCATTGAAAAGGGGGAAATCCCCTCACTCGAGCATGCACGGGTAGTTAGAGGGGAGGTGACTCGAGGCAGGAGCCGATTCGACCTTCTTCTCGAGCAGGATGGGAAAGATCTCTATCTCGAGGTGAAATCCTGCACGCTGTTTGGAAATGGTGTGGCCATGTTCCCGGATGCAGTCACTCAACGAGGCAGAAGGCATCTCCTCGAGCTCGCTGAAATGGCAAACGCTGGCATTAGGTCTGCGGTTCTATTCATCGTCCACTCTCCCAAGGTCACTTGGTTTATGCCCGACTTTCACACGGATTATGATTTCAGCACCGCGTTTCTGAAGGCACGGGACCGCATCATGATCCTCCCCATAGCAATTCAATGGACCCCCGATCTCACGCTTGGTCCTGAAGTCAAGAGCCTAGAGGTTCCCTGGGATTACCTACGGGCTGAGATGCGGGATAGGGGAAGCTACCTTCTGATCTTGAAAATAGATCGCACCATGGCACTCGAGATCGGCCGACTCGGCACGCACACCTTTTCGAAGGGCTACTATGTCTACGTGGGCTCCGCGATGAGAAACCTGAGGACCAGGGTCAAAAGGCATCTTCAAAGAAGAAAGAAACTGCACTGGCACATCGATTACCTAACTGCTCACACCGGTGAGATGATACCGCTTCCCATCAGATCCTCACGGAGGGATGAGTGTGAGATCGCCAAGGCCCTCTTATCGATCATGCAAATGGGGCCCTCAGGTTTTGGATCGTCTGACTGTCCCTGCCAAACCCACTTGTTCTTCTCCGATACCAATCCTCTTCACATAAGGGCCTTCCACGATGTCCTCAAGGGCTTCAGGATGACACACCCCTGAAAAACTGCCGTGAGAGATATTAAAAAAACAGGTAACAATATCTTGAAAAACGGCAAACTAAAGAGAAATTTTAAGACGCTGCTCATATCGCTGTCGGAATGTGTATAAAAAGAGCGTGGGATTCTTAGAAAAAAGCGTGAAAGTTTTCCAGAAAAAGCTCGAAAAATGATTGAGGTGATATTACTCTCTTCAAAAGCAGTAATCCGGTGGGTAGTGCATCATAGGATCTGTGATCAATTCTTGTGCCCTCAGGGACAGCGGCTTTTGCCCATTTGGGTGTGAGAGCGGCACACATGATGGGTAATCCAAGCTGAGGATTATGGACATACATCCGATAAAACATCCCTTTTTCCATCTTCCTCCCTTGACGGGGGGATCAAGATGAGGGTGAAGAGAGGAGGGTCCATGGAACGAAGCAATCAGGCCAGGGCATATTTCACTGTACTGGCAATGTGTCTTTTTCTTATTTTTGCTCCTATATGCGTTGCATCTCCCCAACCCCTCTGGGTCCAAAAATACATGACCGGTACCTTCCATATCCCCGAGGTATACTTCGGGGTGGGCTCGGCATCCTTTGACGGCGCAAGCCCCTACCATGATGAAAGAGAGCTCGCGAGAAAGCGGGCTATCAATGACTTAAGCTACAATCTCTCGGTAGTCATAAAGTCAGAGTTCGCTAATCGCATCGCACAGGAGGGGGACTTTACCGATGAAAGGATTGAATAGTCGCTCTTTGTGACCACGAGGCTGGTCCTC
>QMLW01000265.1 GCA_003646935.1 Deltaproteobacteria bacterium | reverse complement strand
ATAGGGGCAATAGCGGTTTTGGCGATTATTGCATTTTCAGAGCCCCAAGGCAGTACAATCGCCGTTTATCTATGGGCTAAAGTGATCGGGTACACGCTCGTCACCATAGCGATGCTTGGAAGGGTTTGGTGCGCAGTGTATATTGATGGTTACAAGAATGAACAATTAATCAGAGATGGACCTTATTCAATCTGCAGAAATCCGTTATATATATTCTCATTTATTGGGCTCGTTGGCGTTCTCATTAGCGCCCGGATTTTATTATTATTGGTAATCGTGATCCCCCTATACTGGGCCTATTTTACCTTTGTAATTAAATCAGAGGAAGAACGATTGTTGGCGCTATTCGGACAGGAATTCATCCATTATTCTTCAGATATACACAGGTTTCTGCCGAGCCTCAGAACGTATTGGTCGCGAGACACTATCGAGCTAAAGCCTCGTTTGATATTTAGGTCGATTATTAGATCAAGCTTCTTTATGTGGTCTCTTTTACTAGTAGAGTTATTTGAGCGCATGAAAGCAATCGAGATTAATGGGACTGTAATTATCCCCACGCTGTGGAACCTACCATTTTAACTGATGCCTTGATGGCCTGATTGCAACTGCCCACAGGCCGCGGAGATATCGCTTCCCTTGCTTTTTCTGATCGTTACGGTGAGATGATATGCAGGCCGTGTAATGGCCCCTTTCGGGAATCAGAACGGATTCGATCCTGTTACCATCCTCGAGCTCAAACAGGTATTTTTTAGTCCCATCGAGGGAGGCCTGGGTTTTGATCGCTTTCAGTTGGCTTATGGCGCAAGAGGAGGCAAGGAAGCTCCTCAATTCCTTCGAGAGGTTAGTCATTTCCCCGAATGATTCTGCCTGACGGCCGAATATCCAGCTCCTGATCTGTTGGGCTCGATAGGTCTCGAGCCCCCGATTTTCTATCCAGACATTCGTCTCCTCAAGGTCCAGATCCTTGAAATCCACCTTTTTTATGACTGACTGTGTTTGTACACGTGTGCCTGCGGTGTTCACGTTTTCATCGTCCGTAGTTTCGCGAGTTCCCAGATATAATCGTAGAGGTGAAGGCCCTTGCTCGCAGCTATGATCTCACCATCCTCCACTCCAATGTTCTCGGCCATATATTCCTTTAGCAACTGAATGGCACCTAGATTTGCCGGGAATCCATTCCACAGGTCCCATGAACGAAAATAGGTGATAAAATGGAGTTTATTGTCCTTGATTCTCGTATCAATACCCCTGAGACAGGGAGGATCTTCTAGGTATATGGTGCGTGGTTCGCCCACTGTCATATATGCCTGGTTTGTGCCATGACCTTCTTCTCTGTACATTCGTATCACTTCATCGATCTGTGGCTCGAGGTACTCCCCGTAAGTATATTCTTCCCCCTCCTTTTTCGCAGAGGTCATGAGGTAGGGAAGATACTGATCGAGGTAATCGGTGGCAACCGGATTCGGTATCCCAAGGGCAGGGGGGATATCGGGTAAAAGGGGCCTTGTCATTGGAAATTTGATGTGCACAGTCACGTAATCGAACTCAAGCCGCTCCTGCCCCTTAAAGCTTCCCCTATCTATGGTGTAGGTTCTTCCGTTCTCGAGTATCTGGTAAACACATTGAAACCACGCATCGGGTAGATCCCTCGCTTCTATGAATAGGAGTTCCATTGTCTGCTATCCCCTTACCGCACCGATTATCGTATCAAGCATTCTGGAGACCCTTTCCCAAACGATCTCGAACACGGTTGAAGGTATGGATTTGGTGAGATGTGATCCCAGAAACCTATCGTGCTTCATCGGGTCGTCTGGCAGATGGTAGTAAAATGCCCTTACCTTGCCTTTGTCGCTCAGTTTCCGCATCTCCACGAGAAAGTCCTTCTGCTTTTTAATCAACCTCTTCTGGAGCGCTGGGTTTTTATAGGACACAAAGGGTGTGGGGTATAAAAAGATAATCTGGCTCTTCTTGTCAGCCCCAAATTTTAGTATTGTTTCTAAAGGAAAGCCATAGTGCACATCGCACCCTTCGTCGTCGTTAACGAGATCGGAAAAGATGATCACCCTTTCGCCGATCTTTTTCGAAAGTATCTTCTCGAGAAAGCAGAACAGGGGAGTCGTCAAGGGAATCTCATCGTCTTCATTGGATTTTCCCGCGATGGATATCCATTTAATCCTTCGCTCGACCTTCCAATTAAAGGAAGGGACGTCTTTTGGCGAATGAGTTGAAACGACCTCTGCGATAGCATCCCTGCCACAGCCCTGGAGTCCGAAGACGGAGATATGGTAGAAGACCTTCTCATCCCCGATGAAATGCCGTAACCGTGCGATGAGGGCTTGATTGAATGTAGCGAGCGTATCTGATTTGATGGTTTGTGATACGTCGATCCCTATGAAGAAGCGATTGGGTTTAGGCTGTCTGACTTGTCTAATTTCGGTGGCGAAATCCTTGTTGGTGAAATAGAGTGAGACCATGGTGATGACAAGTACAACGAACAAAAAGCAGCATATATCGAAGAGCCTTGTGTGAGAGGGGGATTTCCTTTTATAAAAGCTAGATTTTGCCATTTGCGATGATGTAACACATTAAGAACATTGATATATTTTGGAAAAGGTACGGGATAAACAGAGCTATGTCAAGGAATTTAGTGGATCGAAGGGCATTTGGGGCAACTGGCTGGACCGGGAACGGTAGGTGCTCATGCTTCATATTTCCTAAACACGATACTGGCGTTTATGCCCCCAAAGCCGAATGAATTGGAGAGGGCGATTCTCACCTCGTTACGTCGGGCATTGTGGGGGACATAGTCTAAATCGCACTTGGGGTCCGGTTCATCCAAATTAATGGTGGGAGGTATTATGCCCTCCTGTAGGGTCTTTGCAGTAAAGATCCCTTCCACAGCGCCTGCTGCTCCCCACATGTGGCCTATCATGGATTTATTCGCGCTGATTGCGATCTCTTTTGCCCCCGGACCGAATAGCTTCTTTATAGCAATGGTTTCCGTTTCATCGTTTGCGACTGTAGAGGTTCCATGGGCATTGATATAGTCTATGTCATGGGGGGTGATCCCGGCGTCTTCAATGCCGAGCTCCATACACCTGACCGCCCCTTCGCCGCTTGGCAGCGGTGCCACCGCATGGTAGGCATCACAGGTAGAGCCATACCCGAGGATTTCCGCATAGATCTGGGCTCCCCTGGCTTTCGCATGATCGAGTTCTTCCAGGATGAGCGCTCCAGAGCCCTCGCTCGTGACGAACCCGTTTCTCCTTTTATCAAAGGGCCTGCATGCCTTATGGGGTTGATCGTTCCAAGAGGTTGCGATCGCCCCGAGGTTATCCAGGCTCGCCATCAAGGTGGGGCTGATGCCTGCATCAGCCCCACCAACCATCATTATCTCGGCCTCCCCGTGTATGATCGCTCTGAACCCCAGCCCTATTGCATTTGTTCCGGCTGAGCAGGCCTCTTGAAGGAAGTGATGAGTTCCTCGAGCCTTGCACATGGCCGCCATCTCACCGGCAGCGGTATTTGCGGAAAGGTTGATTACCAGGTAGGGGGTCACGTTCTTCATGCGTCCCCGTATGATGAGCTCGTGGTTTGCCTCAAAGGTCTTGCATGATCCAATGGCCGTGGCAGCAATTACGCCGGTTCTGTATTCCTCGTCGGGACTGATCAAAAGCCTGCTATCCTCCAGGGCCATTTTCGCGGCAGCCAGGAGGAAGTGGACGAACCGATCGGTCCTCTTCGCCTTTTTAGGGGTTAAGAACTCCTCCGCTCTAAACCCCCGTACCTCTCCTGCTACCTGACATTTCAGGGAAGAAGCATCGAACTGGGTAATTGGCTTGATCCCGGACTCCCCGGCGCATAATTTGCTCCAGCTCTCCTCAACACCAACAGCCAAAGGAGTCACAGCCCCCATACCGGTAATAACCACGCGTCTTTTCACATCCCATCTCCAAATCCCTAGCCTACCTTTATCCCCATCTCCTCTTCCTTCTTGGCGATCTCAAAGCGCGTCTTGATCACGGTGTCCGGTATCAGGCTGATGGAGTCGATGCCGCACTCCACCAGGAAGGTGGCGAACTCGGGGAAGTCGCT
>QMLW01000264.1 GCA_003646935.1 Deltaproteobacteria bacterium | reverse complement strand
GTCCATTATCGAGGACTGTGTTGCAGCCCGCGTCAAGGCCGCAATCCTAGTGAATCAGGGCTATGCTGACGCGGATGATGAGGGGAAGAAAATCCAGCAGGAGGTAGTCGAGATTGCCCGAAGAGGGGGAATGAGGGTGCTCGGCCCCAATACGCTGGGCGTTCTGAATAATTTCAATGACTTCACCACTTCTTTCATGCCCACAACCAAAGACAGGACGCCCGTAGGTCTGATCTGCCAGTCGGGCATATTCTTCGTTGGAGCCGAGGAATTTAGCGGGACCATTGGAAAGGGGATCGACCTCGGCAATGCCTGTGACGTCGGTTTCTATGATGCCCTGAGGTATTTAGGTGAGGATCCCGATATAAAGATCATCGCCGTCCATATGGAAGGCTCGAGTCAGGCACGGGATTTCGTATCCTTGGCGGCCCGGGTGGCAAAGGAGAAACCAATCATACTGCTGAAAACAGGCAGCAGCGAGAGGGGAGCCGTATCGGCTATGAGTCATAGCGGCACCATGGCGGGAAATTACTCCGTATACAAGGCTGCTCTCAAGCAGGCAGGAGTCACCTTTCTGGAAGAGGACGGCAAGATGATCTATGCCGTAAAGACCCTGCTCAACCTACCTCCTATGAGGGGGAGCAGGGTTGCGGTTCTCACCTTCAGCGGTGCCGCAGGTATTATGATCAGCGATGCACTGGAGCGGTATGATCTAACGCTTTCCGCCCTTTCCACTGAGACCGTTCAAGAGGTGGCAGACCTTTCTCCCGAATGGATGCCCCTTGGAAACCCCCTCGATATCTGGCCGGCTGTGATGAAACACGGCACGGGTAAGGCCTATTCCGTTGCGCTCAGAGCAGCGTTGAGCGATCCCAATGTGGATGGGATCATCTGCGTCGCGATTGCCCCCAAGACTCCGGAGTTTTCTTTTCTCGATGTTTCCGAGTCCCTGAACAACGTAATGGAAGAAGCGCCGTCCAAGCCCGTTGTGGCGTGGCTTTACGGGCCGAATCCCCAGGAGATCAGCATGCAGTTTGAGAAGAAAAAGAGGATCATGATATATCCGACCCTTGAGCTGGCTGCATGGTCATTATCCCTGCTGAGACAAGTACCTAAAGTACCTAAAGTGAACTAAAGCACTTAAAGCTGATGGTTTCGTAAAAAGTCCTATAATCGTCATGCCGGACTTGATCCGGCATCCAGAACCTATAGAATTTACTGGATTCCGGCGCCTGCCCTGGACCCCGATCCGGGGTTCGCCGGAATGACAAAAGAGACAGATTTCAGACTTTTTAAGAGTTCATCAAGGTTAAGGAGACTATATATGGGTGATGTCTGGAATAAAGATATAGAGACCTTATCGAGAGATGAGGCTGAAGCCCTGCGCATGAGTAAGCAGGGTTTTTTAAACCACGAACAGGTGCCGTTATGGATATACCAATAACAAGGATGAAAGCCCTCTTTAACCCAACATCAGTTGCAGTGATAGGGGCATCGGAAAATGAAGCTAAACTCGGATTTCATGTTATGAAGAGCCTCACCAAGGGGGGCTTCCCGGGGAAGATTATACCCATTAATCCCGGCTCAGAGGAGATTATGGGCCTGAAGACTTTTCCATCCATAGCTGAACTTTCCTATGACATAGATCTGGCCATCGTGGTGCTTCCGGCAAAGATGGTTCCGGCTATCTTCAAGGAATGCCTAGCCAAGGGTGTTCAGGGCATAGTACTTATCACAGCGGGGTTCAGGGAGATCGATGATCCAATGGGCGCGGAACTTCACGAACAGCTTGCAGGGATTGTGAACGAAGCTCATGTACCGGTCATAGGGCCGAATACCTTTGGCATGATAAACCTCCACGCCAACCTGAACGCCTCGTTCACGCCGGAGTTTTCCCTGGTGCGGAAAGGCCGCATAGGACTAGTCAGCCAGAGCGGGGGAATGTGCCATCTGATCTCCTTTATTGCCATGAGGGAGAGGGTAGGGTTCAGTAAGATAGTGGGGATTGGGAACCGGCTCAATGTGGACTTTGAGCGCATGATCTCATATCTCATGGAAGATCAGGATACCGATGTAATAGCCCTGTACATGGAGGGCATTGATCAGCCTCGTCAGCTCCAGGAGATGGCGAGAGGCCTTCGAGGCAGGAAGCCGATCGTTGCCTATAAGACGGGAATCGGGAACCTGGGGGATCAGGCGTCTCGCTCTCATACCGGATCAATCGCCGGAAGGAGCGATGTTTACTCCGGGGCATTTAGCCAGGCGGGCGTACTGGAGGTGCGAAGCGTAGAGGAGCTGCTGGACACTGCAAAGGCCCTGGCTCGGTTCCCAGTGCTCCCCGGGAACCGCGTTGCCATTCTTTCCTCCCAGGCGGGACCCGGCATCAGTGCCGCTGATATATGCCAGAGGAGCGATCTCACCATAGTCTCGTTTGCCGACCAAACCCAGAACAGGATCAACGAGATCTTGCCGCCACTGGCCTTACGAACAAATCCGGTAGATATGGGCCCAGCTTGGTACAACTCAGAAGCACTCGTTGGCATTGTACGGGCGGTGATGGAAGACGATAACGTGGAAGGCATACTTCTGTTTATGATGTTCGCCTCGGCAAATGTTGATTCAATCAAGGGTCTGTCATGTTTAACGGAAAACAAAAGGCCCCGGAAACCCCTGATCACGTGCCTATCAGCGCCACCTGGCATATGGGATGAGCACATAAACAGGTATGAGGATGCCGGGATTCTCGTCAATTTCCCCACGCCAGAACGGGCGTCCAGGGTTATGGCCAACCTCAACAGATATAGGAGATTAGCTCATTCAGTGCCAAGTGCATAAGGTGATATGCGTAAAGCAGGGATGAGTGGCATTTTGCCAATTTTAGGCATTTTATACTTTAGTTCACTTTAGGCACTAATCTGGTGTGGGTAGCATGGGATATTTTGCGGAAAAGACTGACATATAAGATGAGAAGCAAGGGCGCTAGAGAGACTATTTGTCTTCTTTATTCTGTTTTTTTACCAATTCGATGAAATTCTCAAGGCTCTGCTGGGAGCCGAACACGGCATTATACTGTTTTTCGCTCCAGATGGTGAGGCCCAGCTTAAATATGTAGTGTATGATGCTATCGACGTTTTTCGCGCCTTTGGACTTCAGCGTTTGGTAGAGCAGCTCGTCGGGCACCCGAATGGGGTATACGGCGGTGTGTTCATTTTCATCCGATTTCAGGTATTCCTGAACGCTTTTTAGGATCCTGAGATGCCTGTACTTGTTGTTGTATTCCTCTTCATCCATTTCAAAAACCGCATAAAAGAGAGATATGCTTGTCAGCCTTTATAACCATATTCAATTATATTTCCGTCAATGTCAAGTGACGATTATTTTCGAGATGCACAAAATAAGAATTGAATTATCCGCCAGATATGATATATAAAAGCCCAAAGAAAAGGGTAAGGTAGTCAGATGATAACATTGCTTATAATTCTTCATGTGCTCATATGTGGCGGGCTCATATTGTCTATTCTTCTGCAATCCGGGAAAGGATCTGACTTGGGCGCTGCATTTGGGGGCAGCAGCCAGACGATATTCGGTAGTGCCGGTGCAGTGCCGTTTCTCAATAAGGTAACAACGGGCGTTGCTATCGCCTTTATGGTTACCTCCCTTACGCTGGCCTTTATCGCGGCCAGGGCGAGCGGACCACAATCCTCGGTTATGGAGGGAAAAGCGAAGACGAGTCAGGAGCAGCCTGTTGAAGCCGGCGGTCAGGGGACTAGCCCAGCACCGGCGAGCATCCCAACGGATACGCAGTAACATCATGTGCCGAAGTGGTGGAATCTGGTAGACACGCTATCTTGAGGGGGTAGTGGGTAACCGCCCGTGCGGGTTCAAGTCCCGCCTTCGGCACCATATCATGGAGTAAAATGGGGAGTGAGGTGAAAACACTGACTCCCATTTTTTTATGCTTCCCATTCAAAGTCGATTATCTTTGAAACCCTTTCATCCAGGATCATGACCTGCTCGACTATGCCCCGTAAATCCTTCTTGTGCGGGTCGTCCTCGGGCGTCTTCTCATACAGCCTCCGCGAAAAGCCGCCAATTATGGTAAGCGAGTTC
>QMLW01000263.1 GCA_003646935.1 Deltaproteobacteria bacterium | reverse complement strand
AGCCAGAGCTTCCCATTATCCAAGTCCGGGTCCTCTACCGAGGGTTGATAGAAGTCAGGATCTTCAACATACCGAATGGCCTCTACCATCTCTTCAGCAAACAGAGAGGCCATACCTGCATCCAGGAGTGGACCTAAGTAGGGCGTGTGACAATCCTTTTTGATATGGGGCGGGAGCAATTCCTTGCACCTTTTCATAACCGGTTCGGCATCGCCAAGGGTTTCAACCTTTACCCCGAGTATCGAATAGATAATAGGGAGATAGTACGCGGTGTTTGGAAATCCTATCTCCTGTTTAGGGCCGTATTTATCTATGGCCTCCTTTAGTTTTCCCTCTGCCTTGGAAACGATATTATAGCCGCCCTGTATGGCAGCAAATGCGACTAACTTTGACATATCTCTCTCCTCCTTATTCTTAAGGGATTATACGATTCGATTCGATACTATTCCCTAAGCCGCTTCTAGTTCGCGCCTCGCAGCCATGTCAAAGAGAACTCTTTCTCTTGCCTTGTCAATTCCGAGGGCATGTCTCTTTTTGTCGATGTGGGCAATCATCTTTTGGGCATGTTTTATTGGATCTGCCTCAAAATCCCACATGCCGCCATACAACTCTTCAAAATCCTTAAAGAGATAGTCCTGAAATACAGGAGCACCAGTGGTGGGGAAGGTGACCCCAAATACGGTATAGACGCCGGAGGCGACAAAATAGTGCCCGATGCTGATGGCCTTCTCGCTCATCCATTCAGGGGCGGATCCTGCCGCAGGCAGATCGCTGATGTCGTTTCCCAGACCCCCTTCCTTGACCACTTCGGTTGCCGCCATAAGGATCCTGCTGTTATCCACGCAGGAGCCCATGTGCAGGACCGGTGGAATGCCCACGGTCTCACAGACCTCAGCCAAACCTGGTCCACAGAAGACCTTGGCTGACTCAGGGGTCAGGAGCCCTGCCATGCCGGCAGCAATGGCATTGCATCCCGTGGTCAGGACTATTACGTCGTTTTTTATCAACTCCTTTAGTACCGTAATGTGATCATTGTTGTGAATGGTCCTTGCATTGTTGCATCCAACTACGCCGCCAATCCCTCGTATTCTTCCGTTGATGATATTCTGGTTGAGGGGGGTGTAAGATCCTCTGAATGAACCTCCCAGATGATAGTTGATTGCCTCGTAAGAAAATCCAGCAATGAGGTCCGATTTTTCATCCGGGATCATTACACCAGTCTTTCTTTTAGGGAAATTCTCGATTGCGGTTTTTACAATTTTCTTGGCGGTCTTCATGGCATCTTCTTCATGGAATTCCATATGGATGACGTTTTTCTCCTCCATTTTGGCAATAGGCATGGTGGTAATCAACTTGGTATGAAAACAAGCGGCTACATTGGCCACATTTTCCATGATGCACTGGATATCCACCACCATGGCGTCAACTGCTCCGGTAATAATGGCCAGCTCCTGCATCAAAAAGTTCCCGGCAAGGGGCACACCGTGCCTCTGAACAATCTCATTTGCCGTACAGCAGATACCGGATAACTGGATGCCGTTTGCACCTACCTTCTTGGCCATTTCCTGCATCTCCGGAAGCTCTGAGGCGACCACGATCATCTCGGAGAGAAGCGGCTCATGCCCATGGATGACAAGGTTAACCATGTCTTCCTTGAGAACCCCTAAGTTGGCCTGACTTTTGATTGGATAGGGGGTACCGAACAAGATGTCCTGAAGGTCGGTAGCAATCATGGAGCCACCCCAACCGTCGGCGATGGCTGCCCTGGTACCTTGAAACATCAGGTTTTTGTAATCCTGATCAACGCCGATATGGGTCCGGTGCATGATCTCAACTATCTCTCTATCAATACCGCGAGGAAATACGCCGATCTCCCTCCATAGTTCGACCCTTTTTTCAGGTGCCCTTTGGGCAGTCAAAACCTCACCTTCCTGTTGACCCCACTGGGCAAGGGCTTTCTCCCCAACCTCAACGGCAATCTCATCTATTTTCCTTGGCTTTTCCTTGTCCCCTTTCCCAGTAGTCAGTGCCACCCCGAAATCAGGGGCAATCTCGAGCAACTTCTTGGTATCCTTGATTACGTAATCTTCTGTTTCCTTTTTAGCAGCCGCTAGAAATGTCTCTGCCACACCCCTGCCATGGTCTGAGTGGGCCGCTGCACCTCCGGCAATCATCCTGATGAAATTCCTTGCTGCTATGGTATTTGCCGTGGCACCACAAAGGCCCCTTCGCTCGTCTTCGCCTTCAATACCACCTTTGGGAAGGGGTAGACGACATGGGCCCTGGCCACAATTTTGACAGCAGGTTCCACCGCTGCCTATAGGGCAGGGCTTCATCTTATCTGCCCTGTCAAAGATGGTCTCGATCTCGAGATCCTCAGCGCGGGCAATCATCTTTAAGGTTGCCGAATCGATGCTCTTCGGACCAGCCTTCTTTTTCTTTATCTTTTCCTTTTTCACTTCTTTTTCTTCTTCTTCCATTGCAACTTCCTCCTTAGGATGAATTCCTCAGACCTTCTTTGTCTGGGGAGTTGTTGTTTGTGGTGATATTAGTCTTTGGTGAGTTCATCGATCATCTCCTGGGCCAGCTTTATGGCTTCGGGATGCCTCATGATGAGGATATCCGATCCCGCAAGCAAATAACAAACTGCACCGACAGCCTCCATGAGAATGGCCCTCCGACCAGGCTCGCCCATTATGGGCATTTCGTCCTTGGGCATGCCTGCCTCTTTGCATCTCCAGGTCTCATTTCCAAGGTTGTTGATCATGGGTATCTGAAGCTTGTCATCCTCTTGGGTGAGGCCCGCTTGCGTAATCCTCTCCATAACTGAATAGGCGTACTCAATACCATAACCAAGGCCTCCTGTGGTGGGATCATTCAGGAGTTGCTTATCAGGTACGCCGAGGTTTCCCAGCAAGATATTGAGCTGTTTAGCCAGGTTAATATCTATTGGCGTTGATGCCACGACCGTGTGTTTGTATCCGAGTGCGCTTGCTCCTACGCCTTTATGGATGGGTTCCTCTACAGGGGACAAACTAACATTTTCTCCCTCACACACCTCTGCTATCTTCTTGAGAACCTGTTCATCCTTCTCGTTGACCGCGGTTCCCCAGAAGACAACCGGAACATCAACCGCGTCAACGATCTTTTTGGAGAGAGCTGCTGCCTCATCAACTGGCCTGTCTGCTCCGTTTGGATCGGTGCTTTTCAGCTGGACAACGATTACCTGGGCCCCGTATTCATCGACACACTTCTTGGCCCATGCCGGTGGATCGGAGATGACATCCTTGAATGGCTCAATGGCAGCCTCTGGCCAGCTCTCTGGCTCCATATCCCATATCTCCATGGCAATTATGGGCCGATGAGGCATATTACCCTCAAAGATGTGGAATGGATAGCAATCCCTTCCGCCAACAGTAGCAGTTTTGCCCCCAGCGCCTATGGTTATTTCCTTTACTTTCCCGGTATACCGTATTTTAGGAATCTCAAAGGCCACTTTTTACCTCCTTGCTATAATGAGAGTTGAGAATCTGAGATTACTTCTTCAGCACCTGAAGAGGATATGTGGTGTTTTTAGCACAATCCTCTTCGGCTATTTTAATGACGATTATATTTTTTGAAATGAAGAGATTCAGCCTTAAAGATGAGCAATGTCGGCAAAGGCTAATCTCATCAAGTACTAAAGATAGAAGGCAAGACCTATCTAATTGAAGCAATGGTCTTTGTCAAGAAAAAATTTTCAATATTATATAGTAGATATTGATATGCAATCAGGCATTTTTCCCCTATTTCTTGGGTGAAAATACCTATTATTCGCGATTTTTAGAAGTATACCGTGCCTTATTATGCCGCGAATATGCTGACATTGAATGGGTAAGGCTCCCATAAGTAACGCGCAACGGAGGAGGATTTCGTGATAAGAGATGCTCCTTGAGGAGATCGATAGATGGTTCGTGGGATCGAGGGATTTTCTATTGCTTGACAGATCACCCAAATTGCTTATAATGAAAAATATAGATTTTTTTGAAAAAAATCTCATATAAATAACTTGACAGGGATAAAGAGGAACGATAAAATTCATTGATACGTTGTTCTTTGAAAACTAAATAGT
>QMLW01000262.1 GCA_003646935.1 Deltaproteobacteria bacterium | reverse complement strand
ATCCAAGACAAATATCTTACCATCGCCTATGTTTCCTGTTCTTGCGCCTTTAATTATGGCCTCGATTGTGGGTTCAACAAAATCATCATTTACTGCAATCTCAAGCCTCAATTTATTAAGCAGGTTTACCTCCTCGGGCACCCCCCTGTAAGTCTCGGTGTATCCCATTTGTCGGCCGCTACCAAGCACAGTGTTCACTGTCATCAAATATACCTCATTATCAAAAAGGGCCTGCTTAACATCTGGAAGTTTGTGGGGTTGGATTATGGCAACAATTAGTTTCATCTTTATACCTCCTTCTTCTACTTGGTAGTGAATATCTGGAAGCCAGAGTAAGCCTCCATTCCATGCTCGTCAATATCCAGCCCCCTAAGTTCCTCATCTCTGCTGACCCTCAAACCCACAAGGTGTTTAATCACATAGAAGACTGTAAAACCAGTGATCATGCACCAGGCAAATACAGAGATAATTCCAAGGGATTGGGCACCAAGTAGACTCCACCCTCCTCCAAATAGGAGACCATCACCAGTTGTCCCGGGGCAGAATTTATCCTGTGCAAAGAGCCCCAATGAAAATGTGCCCCAGGCACCACAGGTTCCATGGGCTGAGATGGCACCTACCGGATCGTCTATGCGCATTGTCTTGTCAAGGAAGACCACTGACAGAACTACCAGAATACCAGCAATAAGCCCAATCCAGACGGCACTTCCAATGGAGACAAAGGCACAGGGGCAGGTTATGGCGACCAGTCCTGCAACTACACCATTAAAGGCCATGCTGGCATCGGGCCTCTTGAACATCCACCAAGCTGTGAGCATGGCGCCTATTGATCCCGCTGCTGCGGCAATATTGGTAGTAGCAGCGATATGAGCAATATCCGGGATAGCCCCCATGGTACTCCCTGGATTGAAGCCAAACCAGCCAAACCAGAGGATAAACACCCCTAAGGCAGCTAAGGGGATACTGTGTCCCGGGATAGAATTTGGTGAACCATCGGACCTATATTTGCCAATCCGTGATCCAAGCATTACCGCCCCGGTAAGTCCAATCCAGCCCCCTACAGAATGTACTACGGTAGAACCGGCAAAATCCCACATCCCGATCTCTGCCAGCCAGCCACCGCCCCAGATCCAATGACCTGATATTGGATAGATTATGGCAGAGATCACAATGCTATAAAATATATATGCGACAAACTTTGTTCTCTCAGCCATGGCCCCGGAGACTATAGTGGCAGCCGTAGCACAGAAGACCAACTGGAAGAAATACTTACAATCCAAAGGTACCGTTGACCAGGAAAGAGAATCAAAGGTGCTACCAGTATCGTTAAGAAAAAAACCGGATGTCCCAAAAAGGAGGTTTCCTGCCCCAAACATGATCCCGAATCCTATTACCCAATAAGAGATACTTCCAAAGGCGAAATCCATGAGATTTTTCATCAATATATTGCAGGCATTCTTGGCCCTGGTAAAGCCTGCCTCCAATAGGGCAAAACCAGGCTGCATGAACATAACAAGTATAGCAGCAAGCAAGGTCCAGACTGTATCCAGGGCTATTCCTTTGGCAGTAATAGTCTCAGCGTTGCTTTTTACCGTTGGGGCCTCTGTTTTTGCCTCTTGCTCTGCCTCGATCTGGGCTTCTGTCTGAACCTGAGCCTCTGATATATCCTCTGCCGCAGTAAATGACACGGTATATCCAGACATTAATAGGACCAAAAAGCCCAACAGCAAGATCTTTTGTAACATTCTATCCCCCTCTTTTATGAAAGATGAAAAGCCAGGATATCTCCCACGTGATATTGAGATTCTTCGTATGGGAATTAAATGAGATTTGTAATGATTTGGGCAAAAGGTATGCCATTATCACCATATTTAAAAAAGATGAATGAATTCAATTAGATAAACACTGGAAACTCAGGGCGTTTAGATTTTGCTAAAATACAAATATGTAGCAATAAAATAATTCAACTACAAAAATGTAGGAAAGACAGATAAAGCGCGAGCGCAAACGGATACTAGAAATGGATAGAGGGGTTACTGGTAAGGTGAGGTAAGGAGAAGGCAGTAAGGAGTAAGGATCATTACATTTCCTTACTCCCCATTGTCTGCTGGTTAGCTAGCGGTAGGTCCGGTAGTCTACCCTGTATTTTTTTGTCTTATAGGTGAATTTCCGCTCGGTTATATGGAGCATCCGGGCCGCCCTGGACATGTTGCCGTGGGTGTTTTTCAGGGCGTCGATAATCATCTCCCTTTCGAGGCTTGCAACGGCTTCCTCCAGAGAGAGGGCGGGAACCGTGTCCGACTGCTCGCCGGTCTGGAGCGTTGGAGGCAGGTGATAGCTGTGAATCACACGCTCCTCGCAGAGCAGCACTGCCCGTTCAATGCAGTTTTCGAGCTCGCGCACATTGCCCGGCCAATGGTACTGCACGAGCATATCAATGGCGGGGGTTGACAGCCGCCTGATGTCCTTTCGGTTTTCTTCTCTAAGCTTCTCGCTCTCGAGCTGAATGCTCTCGAGATTGATAACATGCTGAGCTATCATCGTCGCGACAATGGACAGAAGTCTCTCTCCCTCTTTTAGCGAGTAGGCCTCGTCATATGGCCGATCAACGCTCAGTGTCCCTACAACCTGGTCACCCTTTTTTACAGGAACACAGATAAAGGAAAGCTCTTGATCACGAAGAATCCTTCTGGTAGCCGTTCGATCCAGGAAGAGCGGTTCTTGGCTGATCTTCGGAACGACAAAGGCCATTCCGGTCTGGATCACCCGTCCCGTCACGCCCTCGCCTACCTGGTATTTGCCCCTCTCCATGGCAACCCTGGACATGCCGTGGGCTACCTCGATCCCGATCTCGTTTCGAAGAGGATTCAGGATGGTGACCGTGCCCCGCACCATACCCATAGAGGTGGACAGGATCTCGAGGACCTTGTACAGGGATCTCCTCAGGTCAAGGCTCTCGCTGAGGGCCTTGGTGATCTCATAGAGCAGCGCGAGTTCTTCTGTCTTGGTTATGGCAGCAGCATCCATCACAAGGCGATCCTCTTCATACCCATGTTTTGTATCAAATAGAGCCTGAAAATACAATGCGTTTGACCCGTTTCGCACTTATTTCAAATGAGAGGGCGCTCGATTGGGCTTGTCCCCTTTTTCGAGGGCTCGGGGCTTCCGATGAGTGCGGTAGATTCGGGATTGTGGGCATTGTAGTGGTTCAAGGCGATTTCCTGATTCATGAACCATTCGGAATAGAAGGCGGGTATATCGGTGCGGCGGCTGGCGCTGATGATCATATCTTATCTTGCCCCTTTAACAGGCGGATTAGCCAAAAGAAAAGCCCACAGAGGTAAAGGTACTTCCAATGAGGAACGATTCCAAACTATTTTCAATGTTCATGAAGCAATCAGGTTAAAGGCTCAAGGCTAGAGAGCTCCATTGTTATCGAGGCCAGAAAAGGGGAGGCCGGAGGCCGTGAATTAGATCTGCTGCTGCATCGCGCTCGAATTGAAATCATTGCCCTGAACGGTGATCAGGTGGAAATAGCCGTAAGGGCCTGGAGAACATACGGAAAGGGAAACCATCCAGCAGGTCTGAATATTGGGGATTGTTGTGCATATGCACTGGCAAAATATTCCGGTGAACCGTTGCTTTTCAAAGGAAAAGATTTCAGCCAGACAGACATTCGACCGGTAATCGAGCGGTAGCCTTTAGCCCACTTTTTTCATGAACATGTCCGAAGGATTCGCTATAAAAACATAATCGATCAAGCCTCCCGAGTCGTTGTTTTCAAAATTTGCGTCTGCGGCAAAAAAAGCGAAACCAGGCCTGCTCTAGTTCGGGAGATTGCCCGACGAACACCTGATATCCATACAATCGCCCCTTTTTCCTATGTGTGGTAAATACGCTGTATCCAGAAAGGGCGCTCAATCATGGGAACCGTATTTACCATTCAGACGTCTAAATGTGAAGTATAATTACATATCTGTCGGATCGGTTTCGAACCTTTTCTATCGGGGGGCTTTCAGAAGACCTCCGGAAGGCCATGATTGCTCAATCCGTATTCACCATCTCTTCGCCGAAGAAGCGAAGCCCGAAGTCGCCTGTTCCAACCTTTATCGCCT
>QMLW01000261.1 GCA_003646935.1 Deltaproteobacteria bacterium | reverse complement strand
GTTCTTAAGAAAATGGGGCAGTGGTTTATTGGTAAGATTTCTCTTGACAGGGAAGTTAATAAATGGATCATTGCTTTTAAAACCAACACTCCAATATTCCACCATTCCATAAATTGATACAGACAAATATACCTGTCATCTGAAAAGACGGGCCATTCTCTCGCTTACGACAGCGAGGAATCTCTCCTTCAAGGGTGCGCTTAAAAAACTATCCCCAATCATCTGGTCAATACCAGGTTTGAGGTCGTGCAAGCGGGCAAGAGAGTTATCAACCTGTTTTCGGTTAAGCCCAAAATGCTCCGACAATCTTTTAAAGTCGTCCCCTGAGATCCCGTTTTTCTTCCCTTGAATGCTAAGACACATCTCCTCTTTTTCACCAGATAGTGCGATCCTGGAATTGACGATATCATAAGCAGGAGAAAGCTGATAGCCGACCTCCTCCTGCCTGAGGAGTGAAAAATTTTTAAGATGTGCATCTCCGTTTCCCACTGCGTAAAAAAGAAGGGCCCTCTCAAAAAGCCGGATAAGATCGAGACCCGGAACATCTGAATGTTTTTTGATGAAGTTCGCGATTCTCTCATAAGACCCATCGTATTTATCATTTGTCTGAAGAAGCTGCTGAAAGTCCTCTTGCTGGAGTTTTGATCCGTTCTTTAAACGGTCAAACCGCTTGACTACATAGGCAAACGTTCCATCCATGAGGGGAAGAAGCCCATGTGGTGGAATCTCAACTCCATACAGGGATGCTATGTTCATGCACAGATTCTCGTTCTCAGGAAGCAACTCAAATCGATCTGTTGGAGGTTTTAGGATATAAAACCCTCCCCGTTCCACGACAATAAGTTGATGCTTTTCCCGGTCGTGAATCACAGAGAGTTTCGGCTGCACACCAGAGATAGACATCTTGCCGACCATCTTCTGCGCTTCCTCAGTGATGTCTTTGCTGCCAAAGGGCACGGTCGGCGGCTTTAGGGAATCAAAGAGCCTTCTGGAGCATCGTGTGTGATATCCATCACGAATCACCGGTTTCGCTTCCAAAATCTGGCAAGAAAGGCATCTCTTGTTCACGAATCGTCTCCTTGATCTGTGGGGATTACCGTTACTGCTCCTATACAATCCCCACAGGTTGCAAGAAGGAGAGCAAAGGCATTTTCCGGGTCTATCTTCAGGACTTTGCTGGCAAGATCCAGAAGCCAACCCTCTGGAATGAGGCCGAAAAAAAAAGGAAATAGTGATACACTTTCATAAGGGATCTCAGTAAGAGGCAGGCTGAGGCTTACCGGTTGTGCATCCTGTGATGATATGAATTCCTTATCATAGGTAAAGCGATAGCCTTTTTCCGTCTTTTCCAGCAGGCCTGCCTTTTTGTCGGCTAAATAGATATCAGCCCTGTTCCCCTTTTTGCCCATCCTTACCTTGCTCCTCAGATTCAGGCCTCCAATCAGCTGGGCCGAGAGTTTTCCCGAATAATTGAAGAACCTGATTGACCTTGTCCATCCTTAAGGTCGCCTTGCCTTGCTCGAGTTCTCGGATAAACCTCAGGCCGACTCCGGCTTTCCGAGCAAGTTCAACCTGGGTTAATCCATGGATTTTACGCTGATTTTTTACAAAATCAGATATGTTGTTCATAACGTGTCTTCTTCCTTTTCAAACAGAGCATAGGAGCTCTTAAGATAGCGTAGTATACCCAATCAGGACTAATTATCGAGATTAAAGGGCTTCTTATACCTTTTAAGGTATATCTTATATGATTGAAGATTAAAATAATGCCCATCGGGTATAATGTCAATAATAAATTATCGTAATGATACCCGATGAGGTTTATTGCCCCACTCAGAGATTGGGAGAAAAACTATCGTTAAAGATTTTAAAAATCTTTTTTTGAATAGCTTTTGTCCTTTCTGACATAGGGCCTTGTCATACGCTAACGTGTTAAAATCACTCCCGACCTGCCTTTATGAAAGGGAGGACCTGCCCGCCATGCGAGTCCGCAAGGCGAGGCGGGCGGGGAAGAATGTCCCCTTTATGAAAGCTAATCCTTACCCCTCCCCTTAGTCCCCTCCCACGAGGGGAGGGGAAATTCGATTTTTTACGAAACCATCATATTTGTGTAGTAAGACATCATGGGAAAGCAGGCGTAAAATCAGTGCACAATGGCAGCTTGAATCTTTCCCATAGGCGTTCCTTTGATTCAGAATCAAAATGAAAACTGGGCAGCAATAGCCTTTATAAATTGATACAGATAAATTGCTGAGAATGCTTCAACACCCCTCCTTTTGAAGTAAACAGGTTGTCCTTCGACCATGCTCAGGATGGTAGATTTTCCCGGCTAATTCCCTTGACAGGGAATAATGTTTAATTTATAAAACATTATATATTGCTTTTGTATTATAAAACAAACATAAAAACATAATCTTTGCTGAATACTTGCTCGCAATCCTATAGGACGAGGAGTCCCACATGATAAAGGAAAATCTCAAGATCATGCTCAAAGAATTTCACGATCTTTCAGTTCCGGATCTTATAGAGCGCGATCAGAAGGTCGATCTCTCCGTTTTGCGCTCACCGATAAACAAGATTATCACGGTTGTTGGCCCACGACGGGCCGGCAAAACATACTTTCTGTTTCAAATCATCAAGAAGTTGCTGGCTGAAGGAGCGGATGTAACTGACGTAGTCTATATGAACTTTGAAGACGAGCGCATTTTACCGATGAGATCTGAAGATCTCCAGGGAATTCTTGATGCCTACTTTGAGCTTTATCCTAAAAAACACAAGCCGTACATCTTTTTCGATGAGATCCAGAATATTAGCGGCTGGTATAAATTTGTAAGGAGGCTTAATGATAGAGGATTCAACATCGTTCTCACCGGCTCAAATTCCAGGATGCTCGGCCATGAGATTGCCACGGCACTGAGGGGAAGAACCCTTACCTATGAAATATTCCCGTTCTCCTTTCGAGAGTTTCTCGTAGCAAATGAGATACCAGCACAAAACAATGCGATATATGGCGAAGCGAGGCACCGGATCACGCAGCTTTATGAGGAATATCTCTTCTCCGGGGGGTACCCTGAACTGGCATTTATTCAAGAAAAAGCAACTAAGGGTAAAATTCTCCAAGATTATTTCAACACCATCTTTTATAGAGACCTCTCGGAGAGATATCGGATTAAGAACTCGGAGCTCTTGCGGCAATGGTTAAATATCCTCATGATGAATATCGCATCAACGATAAGTTACCACAAGGTAGAAAACGACTTCAAATCACGTGGCATGAAACTATCTCGGGCTACATTGAGTACCTATGCCCGATATGTGGAGGACATTTTTTTCGGCTTCTTCGTTGAGCTCTATTCCGAATCAGCGAGGAAACGTCAGATAAACCCAAAGAAATTCTATTTAATCGATCAAGGAATGCACAATTATCTTACCCTGAAATTTTCAGAGAACAGGGGCCGGCTTTTAGAGAACATCGTTTTTCTTGAGGTAAGAAGAAGGGGGTACCATGTCTTTTACCATAAAACCGCCACAGGGAACGAAGTCGACTTCCTGCTACAAGATAAGGGGGAATGGAAATTAATTCAGGTATGCCATGATCTGTCTCATATCGAGACCTTCGCCCGGGAGAAAAAGGCCTTGATTGCCGGATTGCGAGAGATGGGCATTCAATCCGGAACTATCATAACCCATGATGAAACAAGAGAAGAGGAAACAGATTCGTATACGCTACACATTGTGCCGGCCTGGAAATGGTTGCTCATTCCGGAAATCTGAATCAAAAAAGACATCCTCATGGGGTAGAGAGGAATGTAAGTCGGAATCTCAAACTTATCAACCCTTATTTGCTTCAAATCCCAAAAAATTCAAGCGCTGGTTTATGCAGGGCGGTTCACTCGTATGAGTTCTCCGGAAAGATCCGATTATAGAATCGCTCCTGCCTGCCGGCAGGCAAGTCGCGATTTTATATATAGCCATTTTGACAAATGGCCATCTGTATAGTATAAATCTTTTAGCCAGAACCATTAATGAGGCTCGTGCTCCTTCTACAACAGGAGGCTTGTTATATATGGAAGAAGTAACAGAACTCAGCCCGGAAACAAAAAGGGCGCTCATAG
>QMLW01000260.1 GCA_003646935.1 Deltaproteobacteria bacterium | reverse complement strand
GTTCGGTGGGCTAAAAGCAGCAATAGGGGACTCAAAAATTATTGCTAAATGCAACTTTAAGAAAAATGGCAGAGAGATGCCACCAATTATTTGCCCGCTTGATATCGATTCATTTTCAGGAACTGTAGCAGCTGAATCCCCGGCATCAAAGACGGCAAAAGAAATTGAGAAAATTTCAAAAACACTCGAGCGGTTAACATCCGGAAATAAAATAAAAGTTGAAATTACATCATTGCCTAATGATTCATCTTCTGAAAAAAACGTATAACACCATGCACTCAGACGGGCAGGGTCATGGCGTTTGAAGCGATTATCAAGTTTGGTGTTTAATCATCATCAATCAAGGCCTGTTTACCCTGCCCGCTGGTGATGGTTGCGTTATGCGTGACAAAAAAGGAAAACAATGAGTCCAACGATATTTAGAGAAAAGGGTTATAGATTCTTTTTCTTTTCACGTGAAGAACCAAGAATGCATGTTCATGCTTACTGCGTGGATGGTGAAGCAAAATTTTGGCTGGAGCCAGAGATTGAATTGGCTCAGAATTATCGTTTATCACGACTGCAGCTGAAACAAATTGAAATAATTATTGAGGAGCATTATGATGAACTCACAATCGCTTGGCAAAAGCATTTCAGAAGTGGAAGTCACTAATATTTCAAATCATGGTATATGGCTTCTTGCAGGAGAAAAAGAACTTTTTATGTCCTTTGAGGAATTTCCCTGGTTCAAGAACGTTACTGTGGAGAAAATACTTAACGTTGAGGAACCAACTCCAGGCCATTTTTATTGGCCGGATCTGGATGTGGATTTAGATACTGAATCGATAGAGCATCCAGAGCGATTTCCCCTTAAATCAAAATATCGCATAACCTTTAAGGATTGATGCGAGCTGAAAGGTCGCCTTCAATACAATGTTCAAGAAGACCTGTTGACTATAAGGGTATTGGTTAAAACATCCTATTGTGGAGAAGACACGTCGGCGCGGGACGTGACTCGATTGTGGTCCTGCCAACAGGCGGCTGGAAATCGCTGTGCTTTCAGGCACCGGCAGTGATTACGGGACCTGGAAGAGCATTCTCAGCGACATGGCCCGGCGAAAGCCCTTGAATCCTGAGGATTTTCTCAAGGTCAACGGCGTGGGAGATAAAAAGCACGAAGAATACGGGGCCCTCTTTCTCGCCGCCATCAAGGAATATTCCCGCGGGACTTAGGTTGGACTCGTTATTGAGGACGGAGGACTAAGGGCAGGGAGACGGAAGAATGAAATCAATCCTCTTTTTCCGGCTCTACCAGGCAGGGCCTGGCCATGCCCTTCCTTGTATTCACCTTCCGTATGGGCGTGTAGATGTTGCCCTTCTCGAGTAGCTCCATGACCCCGGGGTCCTTTATGGCCTTATCCACCTCCACCATGGCCTCTATGTAGTCATCTAAGCTCTCCTTGGTCTCCGTTTCCGTGGGCTCGATCATATAGGTGTTGGCACCTGGAAAATGGATGGTCGCCTGGAGCTTCTTGAAGCGCTCCGACAGCAGGTGGCCCAGGGTATCGATGTGCTCGTGTTTCATCACGCACTCATGCATGCAGTGCTGATCTCCGTAAGGAAAGGTAAAGCCCCGCTTCTTCAGTTTTTCCTGCATGTAGTTCGCGTGGAGCACGGCTGTTTCGCTGACCTCTCTCAAGCCCTCTGGACCGAGCATGAGTATGTAGGCATAGGCCTTCTCCAACACCGAGATGTTGCCGGAGAATGCCTTTACCCTTCCAATGGTATTGGCCAGGTCATAGTTGAGCCTGTATCGACCTCCATCCCGTTCCACCACGGGAACCGGAAGGTAGTCCGTAAGCTTTTCCACCACCCCGGTCGGCCCTGCTCCCGGGCCGCCCATTGCATGGGGGGTGGCGAAGGTCTTGTGGAGGTTTACGTGGACGATATCAAAGCCAAGGTCCCCGGGCCTGCATTTGCCCATGATGGCATTGAGGTTCGCGCCGTCGTAGTACAGGAGGCCGCCCTTTGTATGGATGATGTCCGCAATATCCTCTATGTGTGGGTCGAAGAGGCCGTAGGTGTTGGGATTGGTGAGCATGAAGATGGCCACATCCTCGGTCATCCTGGCCTCCAGGTCCGCCAGATCCACCCATCCCCTGTCGTTCGAGTGGACCTGCTCGTAGTCGAATCCCAGGTTGGTCACGCTCGCGGGATTGGTGCCATGTGCTGAATCGGGCGCCAGGATTGTGGTGCGTCGCTCGCCTTTGCTGCGAAAATAGGCCCCCCCTATCATGATACCGGTACTCTCGCCATGGGCGCCCGCCGATGGCTGAAGGGTGAACCCGGCCATTCCCGTAATCTCGCAAAGGTACAGATCGAGGTAGTACATGACCTCCAGGGTTCCCTGAACAGTGGATTCATCCTGGTAGGGGTGTATGTCCAGGAAGCCCCCTTGGGCCGCGAGCGATTCCATCAAGGGGGGATTGTATTTCATGGTGCAGGAACCCAAAGGGTCCATCTCCGAGTAAGGGGAGAAGTTCAGCTCGGCCAGGCTTTGATAGTGTCCTGTGATCTGTCGCTCACTCACCTGGGGGAGGTTCAGCCCTTTCCTGCGGTATGTACCCAGGAGATCCCGCTGCTCGATGGCCGGTCTGGGCAGCGTGTAGGCGGCCCGTCCGCCTTTGCCTTCCTCAAAGATGAGTTTGACACCTCTCTTTTCCATTATTCAAACCCCTTGTTCTTGAGGTATGTCAGTATGTCAGCAAGCCCATCGATGTCATCCTTGCCGGTCTTCTCAGTGATACAGAAGAGCACCTTGTTTGTATATTCCGGGTAAAATCGGCCCACATCAAGGCCGCCGATTATGGAGTGGTCCAGGAGTTTCCTGTTGAGCGCACCCACCTCGTGGGGACAGGTAAGGACAAATTCGTTGAAGATCTCTTCTCCCGGGAATGCAGGCTCATACCCGGGGATTTGGCCTAACCGTTCATGCGCGTAGTTTGCCATCTGCACGTTATGGATATCGGCGAGTTCCTTCAGACCCTCGCTTCCGTACCACGATAGGTAGATCGATGCAGCAAGCGCATTGAGGGCGTGGTTGGTGCAGATATTCGAGGTGGCCCTGCTCCTGCTGATATGCTGCTCACGTGCCGCGCCCCACAGCATGTAGGCGGTACTTCCTTCAATATCCTCCGTCTTTGTCACAATCCTTCCCGGGAGCTTTGATTTGTGCTTGCTGTAGCAGTTGATAAAGCCCAGGTGCGGTCCGCCGTAGCTCATGTGGGTTCCGAAGCTCTGTGCCTCGCCAGCAACGATGTCCGCGCCGAACTCCGCGGGCTGTATCAATGCCAGAGACAGCGCTTCTACCACGAGATATATGAAAAGGACCTCGTTTGTGTGTGCTGCCTCGGCAACGCCGCCCATGTCCTCCAGGATCCCGAAGAAGTTAGGGGACTGCACGATGACCGCAGCGGTTCGATCGCTTACCCTTTGCGCAAGCTCTTCCATGTCCGTTTTCCCGCCATCGATTCCCACCTCGACTATTTGCCAGTCACCATACCGGAAATAGGTCTCAAGGGTCTGCCTGTATTCCGGGTGTACGGTCCTCGAGATCACGATTTCGGTTCTTCCCGTAAGCCTCGAGGCCATTTTCGCCGCCTCGACCATCGCTGTCGCACCGTCATAGAGCGATGCGTTCGAGACCTCTAAGCCGGTTAACCGGCACATCATGGTCTGATACTCGTACATGGCCTGAAGGGTTCCCTGATTCGTCTCGGGCTTGTAGGGTGTGTACGGTGTGTAGAAGTGAGGAAGGTTCACAAATAGGTCCACGATGCTCGGTACGTAGTGGTAGTAGCATCCCGCACCCAAGAAATAGGTGTAGGGATGGGAGTTTCTCGCGCTCAAATCCCCCATATACCTCGTGAGCTCGATCTCGGATAGGGGCAATCCAACACCCACAATGGGCGAGGGAAGGGTGAGATCTCCGGTCAATCGCAGGTTGTCGGGAATAGCCCCGAAAAGCTCGTCGATCTCCCTAACGCCTATTTCGGCGAGCATATCGGAGCGGTCAGCTTCCGTTGTCGCGATGTATGGTACTTGTTTTTTCATGTTACCTTCACTCTCCTCAGCATGAAAT
>QMLW01000259.1 GCA_003646935.1 Deltaproteobacteria bacterium | reverse complement strand
TGCCTATGAGCTGTATCGTTTCAGATAATTATCGTTTCTCAGTCACCTCAAGCGTCCGCAAACGGTTTATTGCAGCTGTAAGCTCAAGGCCCCTGAATGCCGCATAATCTCCCACGGGCCTTCTATTAAGGACATCTAGACCCTTTTTCTCTACCGCACGCTGCACGGCGCTAGCGATCTCCCTCAGGGATCTGCTGCCATCCATAAACCTGGTGGCGTAGTATATTGCATCCCCAATGGCCCTTGTCTGGCTTATATCCACCAATTGCTCCACTGCGCCGAGATCGATCATTTGGGTGCCAAAGGAGATGGACTGAAGCCCTTTGGATGTGATCTTGACCTCTCTCTTGCCCTTGCTGGGGTCAAAACTGCTGGCTCGAGGCAGGACTGCTCCATCGGCTACAAAGGCCACTACACCCAGCGTATCCAGCTGGGACCTCAAGTAATCGGCATCTTCAGCGGTCTCGATGTGCTCGTATAGTCTGCTTGCGTTTACCAAAGCTGCAAAGTCTACCTCCCGCCTCGCATGGCTTGCAGGCGTTACAGAAATTCACCTGAGGCAGACAGCTCCGCCTCAGATGGATTTCTTCTGGATGATGCGCGCTGGGAAAATTACTTTTTGGCCTGGTTGGCGATGGCCTCGGCGGCCTTTCTTGCGGCCTCCGGGTCTCCCAGATAATGATGGCTGATTGGCTTGAGATTATCATCCAACTCGTATACAAGGGGGATCCCGGTTGGTATGTTGAGTTTGAGAATTTCCTCCTTAGAGAGGCCATCCAGGTACATCACTAATGCGCGCAGGCTGTTGCCATGGGCTGAGATTATCGCTCTTTTCCCCTGCTTCAGCATTGGTGCAATGGTATCATGCCAATAGGGAAGAAATCGCTCAACCGTATCCTTCAGGCATTCCGTAAGGGGTATATCCTTTTTATCCAGGTCACGATACCGGGGATCATTACCCGGATACCTATCATCATCTTCCTCGATTTCCGGCGGCCTTACATCATAGCTCCTCCTCCACATAAGCACCTGATCATGTCCATACTTGTTGGCAGTCTCCGTTTTATTTATACCCTGCAGGGCACCGTAGTGCCGCTCATTGAGCCGCCAGCTCTTGTGAACCGGAATCCACATAAGATCCATATCCTCCAGGATAATCCACAGGGTCTGGATCGCCCGTTTCAGGACAGAGGTAAAGGCCACATCAAAGGTATAGCCTCCCTCCAAAAAAAGCTTTGCAGCGGAATGTGCCTCTTGTTTTCCCAGATCCGACAGGCCGACATCTATCCAGCCGGTAAAAATATTCTTATCGTTCCATGTGCTCTGACCATGCCTTACCAGCACTAATGTAATCATCATACACCACCTTATCCCCTACCCTTTTCAGGTAGATTTTATTACCTGCCATGAAGCATAATCATCCGCGGCAAGGTATACCATCGATCGACATCATTTTCAATTGAAATGAGTTGGCCTACAGTAATTTGCAACGGATCAGC
Source organism: Deltaproteobacteria bacterium (assembly GCA_003646935.1). Taxonomy (GTDB): domain Bacteria; phylum Desulfobacterota; class DSM-4660; order Desulfatiglandales; family B25-G16; genus B25-G16. The sequence continues at coordinate 2,623 of QMLW01000259.1, read as the reverse complement.
AAAATCGCCTGAGCTGCACCTAGGCTGTGCTCAGGAGAAACTCCACGATGTATTGACAGCAATTACATTAGATGATAGAAGAAATCTGGAAGTGGAAAGCTCACTGGTGGGGCTCCCGGACTTCAAATCCGGTGCGCGGGGCTAGAACCCTCGCGGGTGGGTTCGATTCCCATGCACTTCCGCCAAACCACATTCTCAGGACTTTCAGTAGCCCAGATTACGCCAAATCTGGGCTATTTGTTGCTTGATGGAGAAGATAAGGTGGAAGCTCATAATAAAACTGCAGGGAGTCAGGAGGGCCAACTCCCTGCAGCATATAGACTAGAGTGTATCGTACTCTAGCCCTAGTGCCCTGCTCGTTAAAGGAGGTGAAGAACGCAGGGCGCATAAAGCTCTTAAGCTATTATAATCATCATCCCAAATAATGCAAGCCCTTCGCATATTATTTTCTGGCGCAATTGGACCTTAGTACACGTCCTTGAATATCTCCCGGATCACCTCCGTGAGGATGGTGCTGAGCCTGTGTCTGACCTCCACGATATCGAAGCCCATGCCCTTGGTCTTGGGTGCGCTCTCAACCGTTCTGATGACAACCTTCTTTTGCGCTACCTGACCGATAAAAGCAACCAGCTTCACCCCATAGACCGCCTCTGTAATGGCAGCACCAGAACGAGCTTCGACCACGAACGACTCGATATTTCCCCCTTCCACCAACGAGTTGCGAGGCGACCCCTCTTCCCCTATATATTTCACCTCAATGAGGTAGGTCCTGCTTCCGGCACATCCATGAAGTGTCGCCGTGAGGCAGAAGAGAATCAAGGCGGCAATGGCGTTTGTCTTCATGTGGCTTCCCCTTTCTTGAACAATGAATCCAGTGTCAAGGGCAAGGTTTTTCCTGAAGGGGATCAATATAGGGCAAAGACGGAGTGGTGTCAATTCAGCAAATGAAGAGGTTTTTCGACGAGAAATTCGGATCGCTCGTCAGGTTCACGCCTAATCTTCTAAGCCCCGCTTCATCTCCCGGCGAGGGGATATGAGTCATATGGACCTCGCAGCCGCGAAGCTCCTGTAACTTCTCCATGGCCAGCTGCGCGGCGGAATTCATCGTGGAGCTGATGCTTAGGGCGATAAGCGTTTCTTCTAAATCAAGGCTCACTGACTTTTCATTGAGCACTTCTGTCTTAAGGTTCTTCACTGAATCCGTTATTTGAGGAGGCAGCAGCTTTATCTTGGGGGGAATCTCAGCGAGGTGCTTTATGGCATGCAATACCAGGCTCGATGCCGCGTGCATGAGGGGCGAGTTATTGCCGGTAACGATGGATCCGTCTTTCAGCTCTATTGCTGCTCCGCAGAAAATGCCCTTATTACCCTTGTTTTCTTGAAGTGCCTCGGTGGCAGCCCTACGTGCTGGCTCAACGACCCCACGATATTCCGGCGCGAGGTCAAAATCTCTGATAAACAGCTCTACCCTTTGAACCGTTTCCTTGTCAGCGAATCCCATTGCGTACTCACACCGGTATCGAAAGTAGCGCCTGATAATCTCCTGCTTGGCTGCATCTCTGGAGATGGCATCATCGGTGATGGCAAAACCCGCTCGATTGACTCCCATATCCGTAGGAGATCTATACGAGGATTCAGCACCCGTTATCTTCTCCAGGATTCTCTTAAGCACGGGAAAGATGTCTACATCGCGATTGTAATTCACCGCCGTATTACCATATGCTTCCAGGTGAAAGGGGTCGATGATATTAAAATCCCCTACATCCGCCGTTGCTGCCTCATAGGCGACATTGACCGGATGCTTTAGCGGCAAATTCCAGATCGGGAAGGTCTCGAACTTCGCATAGCCGCTCTCAATTCCCCTCCTGTAATCATGGTACAGTTGAGAGAGACATGTGGCGAGCTTTCCGCTGCCGGGACCGGGGCCTGTGACGATCACAAGGGGGCTGCTCGTCTCTATGTAGGCATTCTCACCATAGCCCTCATCGCTTACGATCGTATCCACATCCGTGGGATAGCCCTTTGTAAATCGATGAATGTATACGTTGATATTTCTTCTCTCTAATTTATTCTTGAATAGCACCGCCGACGGCTGATGATCGAACCGCGTGATGACCACGCCGAGCACGTTGATTCCCCACTCCCTCAGCTCATCTATGAGCTTCAGCGCATCGGAATCATAGGTAATTCCGAAATCCGCCCGTATCTTTTTCCTCTCTATATCACCGGCGTAGATGCAAAGTAAGAGATCCGCGCTGTCTTTTAGCTGCTGCAAGAGCCTCATCTTCACGTTTGGGTCGTAGCCCGGTAAGACCCGAGAGGCGTGATAATCGTAAAGCAGCTTTCCTCCAAACTCGAGATACAATTTATTGTTAAATCGTTGCACCCTTTCGAGAATGGCAGATGTCTGCTCGGCTATATATCGTTCATTGTCAAACCCTATTCTTGCTTCCGCCATAGAGCGCCTTTCTCGTGCATGGTGTGTTTTCTATAAAGGACTTGAGGAGTTCACTTGAGCTATGAGCCCCTGGGCAAAGCAACCTAATCTCCTGTGTGCTTACAACCATAATCCGCATCGAAACTTACGTGTTTTTCGAAATTGCCCTTTTATACATATCGGGAT
>QMLW01000258.1 GCA_003646935.1 Deltaproteobacteria bacterium | reverse complement strand
ATGGTGGCTGCCCAGGGCATCGCATCCCAAGGGATACCCGTTGACATCGTGGAGAGGACCGATCAGCTCGGCGGAAACGCCCTTCGCCTTTCCCATGAGGCAGGAGGTGACAGGGCTTCCAAGTATCTTGCTACCCTGAAAAAGGAAGTGGCAGACAGCCCCTTGATCCGGGTTCTCTTGAAATCTAGGCTAAGGGATATGAAAGGCCGCGTCGGCCAATTTCATGCAACGATACAAACCCCTAAAGGGGATTCGGATGGCGAGTACGGGGCAATCATCGTCGCAACCGGAGGAAGGGAGTATTCGCCTCACGAGTACCTCTATGGGAGCAATGAAAACGTCGTCACCCAGCTCGAGCTTGAAGAGCTCATTGCAAAAGGGGGATCAGGGCTAAAGGATATCAAATCCGCCATGGTTATCCATTGCGTTGGATCGAGAACCCCTGAGCGACCCTTCTGCTCACGGGTGTGTTGCACCCAGGCGGTAAAAAACACCCTCAGGCTCAAGGAGATGAACCCAAATATCACGATCCACCATCTCCACCGTGACATCAGGACCTATTTCCTTCACGATATCCTGTACCAACGGGCGAGGAAAGAGGGGGTGGCCTTCATCAGATACGACGAGGAAAAGGGATTACAAGTCTCTCAAGATAACGGATTGGCAATCAGGTTCAGCGACAGCAGCACCCACGAAGACCTCGAACTGAAGCCCGATCTACTTGTATTAAACGCCGCGGTTGTGCCTGGCGAGGATAACAAGGCCCTCTCGCACGTACTGGGGGTCCCCTTAGGGGAGTATGGGTTCTTTGATGAGGAGGACTATATGACCTTTACACCGGTGACCTTCAGCAAGAAGGGGATTTTCCTGTGCGGCCTGGCACACGGACCCAAGCCAATCGATGAGAGCATCGCCCAGGCAAGGGCTGCTGCAATGAGGGCGCTCGCTGTGCTCTCCAAGGAGAAACTCACCCATCAGGCCGTGTATGCCGAGGTGAGCCCCGGTAAATGCATCGCCTGTCTTACCTGCGTGAGGGTGTGTCCCTTTGGCGTTCCGTTCATCAATGACGATGGGGTAGCCGAGATCGTTCCTCTTGAGTGTCGGGCCTGCGGGGTGTGCGTGAGTTCCTGTCCCAATGACGCAATAGAGCTGAAGAGCTTCACCGACAGCGATGTAATTCCTCACATAGAGACCATGTTTGCATGAGAAAGACAAGGAGTGAGAGATGAAGGAATTCGAACCAAGGATAATTGCGTTTTGCTGCCACTACTGCGCCCTCGCTGCTGCGGACGTAGCCGGGAAAATGGAATTTCAATTTCCACCCAGTGTTCGGGTGATACGAGTTCTATGCACGGGCAAGGTAGAGATTCTCCATCTTCTGAAGGCCCTTGAGGCCGGCGCGGACGGCGTGGTCGTTATCGGGTGCAAGTTTGGAGAGTGCTACTTCAGGGAGGGAAATTACCGGGCCCAGAAAAAAGTTGAGCGGGCGAAATCCCTTCTGGAAGAAGTCGGTATTGAGCAAGGGAGGCTTCGGTTTGATTTTGTGCCCGGCCCCGGTGCCAAGAAATTCGCGGCCATTCTCAGCACCATGACAGAAGAGTTGAAGGCGCTTGGGCCAAACCCCTTACGATCGTAGGCGGAAGAGCAGAGCATAGATGGAATATTAAACGACGGGGAGATACGCTATGATAGTAGGTGAACGAAAGCCGTTTTCAGAGATACTGTCCATGGTAGAGGGCGATTCCAAGATCCTTATCCTGGGCTGCGGTTCCTGCGTGACCGTATGCATGGCTGGGGGTGAAGAAGAGGTAAAAATCCTGGGCTCTCAACTGCGAATGGCCTTCAGGAGAAACGGCAACAATGCGGAGGTCACGGAGTTGGTCGCCCTGCGCCAGTGCGACGATGAGTATTTGGAGGACACCCCCTTGATCGAAAAGGTGAAGGATGCGGATATTGTTATTTCCATGGCATGCGGCGTGGGGGTCCAGCATGCCTCAACGTTCTTTAACCGCGTGATCGATGACAAAACCATTCGGGTGGTACCGGCGTTAAACACTACCTTTATGGGAGCCAACATAGACGTCGGTGAGTGGCACGAGCGCTGCCTCGGCTGCGGGGATTGTGTATTGGAGAAGACAGGGGGTATTTGCCCCATCACCAGATGTGCAAAGAGCTTGCTCAATGGTCCCTGCGGGGGATCATTTAATGGAAAATGCGAGGTCAACAAGGACACCGACTGCGCATGGCATCTCATCATCGAGCGGCTCGAAGCTTTAGGGGAATTGGATAATCTAAAGAAGATTGAGATGTACAAGGACTGGAGGCCGAGCCATAGTGGTGGACCGCGTAAGACGGTAAGGGAGGATATGAAGATATGAAATCCGGAAGCAATCTCGAGAGGCTTTTAGAAAGAGGAGAATTCGTCGTTACGGGAGAATTAGGGCCTCCAAAGGGCCCGGACGCGAACGTGGTGAAGGAAAAGGCAGCCATGCTGAAGGATCATGTGGATGCGGTGAACATCACCGACAACCAGAGCGCTACCGTGCGAATGTCCTCGATTGCTGCATGCAAGATATTGATAGATGAAGGGTTGGAGCCGACCATGCAGATGGTTGCCAGGGACCGAAACAGGATCGCCATGATGGCCGACCTGTTCGGCGCCACTGCCCTTGGGATAAAGAACATGTTGTGCCTCTCCGGCGACCATCAGATATTCGGCAACCATCCCGAGGCCAAGAATGTATTTGATATAGATTCCATTCAGATGATCCACATGGTGAAAACCATGCGGGACGAGCATAAGGTTATCTGTGAGGATGAAATAGAGGGGGAGTTCACCATGTACATAGGGGCTGCGTGCAACCCATTTGCCGATCCAGCCTGGTACCGGCCCCATAGGCTCGCCAAAAAAGTGGAGGCCGGTGTCGATTTCATCCAGACCCAGTGTATCTATGATATGAATCGGTTTCGAGCATTTATGAAACAAGTAGTGGATATGGGCTTGCATGAGAAATGCAAGATCCTGGCAGGCGTTACGCCCCTGAAATCCATAGGTATGGCTCGGTATATGGCTGCTAATGTGAGCGGAATCATTATTCCGGATGACATGATTAACCGCCTTCGTGATGCCGGTAAGGGGAATGTTGCCGCCGAAGGGATAAAGATCCTCTGTGAGCAGATGCAGGAACTCAAAGACATAGAGGGGGTTGCCGGGATCCACCTCATGGCAATCGAATGGGAGCACCGTGTGCCCGAGATCATGAAAATGGCGGGCTTTCTTCCACGACCGACCGTATAAAAGGAGTTATTCCCTTCACCTACCGTTGCTCTACGGGGGCATTCTCGCACTCCTGCGCACTTGATCTCCTTGATCAAGCCCCCGTAGATCCCTTCACCTGATACAGGTATTGAGCGCGTTTAAACCTTGCGGAAGTTCCGGCTCGTCTTACTGAATCAGCAGAAAAAGCACTATTGACAATTTACTTTTCATAGATATGTAATAGATAGTTCCTTTAGAAAAAAACCAACAAGGAGGTTTAGGGATGTCCGATATAAAGGAAATACCGGCGATATGGATCGGAGGGGGAACCTGCGGCGGGTGTTCGGTATCGGTGCTCAATACCGTAGCGCCCTCCATAAAGCACCTGCTGATCGATGAGGTTGTTCCGGGAAGGCATATCAGCCTGAGATTTCATACCAACATCTCAGCGGGCTCTGGAGATCCGGTGATAGGGGCAATAGAGGATACCGGTCAGAAACACGAGGGACAGTTCCTCTTGATCGTGGAAGGCGTGGTCCCCACTGCAGATGGGGGGGTATACTGTGCCGTGGGCGAGAGGGACGAGGAGCCTATTCCCTTCTACCAGTGGGTCGTGGAGCTCGGCAGGAAGGCAATGGCGGTGGTTGCCCTGGGAACCTGCTCAAGCTTCGGAGGAATACCAGGGGCAAGGCCCAACCCCACGGGGGTGAAGAGCCTTAGGGAGATCTTCAAGGGTGAGGGAATCGCCACCCCCCTTATCAATGTGCCGGGGTGCCCCCCTCATCCCGACTGGTTCGTGGGAACCGTTGCCAAACTGCTCCTGACGGGCCTGCCAAAGGATGGCGATCTCGATGACCTGCTTCGGCCCAAGGAGTTCTAT
>QMLW01000257.1 GCA_003646935.1 Deltaproteobacteria bacterium | reverse complement strand
TTCCTGCATTAATCAAGATATTAAATCCAAAGAAGCCTTCACTGTTATTGTTTTCTTTTTAAAATTGGAATATACAAGACCCTAGGAGTATATTGTGGCCGCTATTCATAGCATCTGTACATCCATATAAAAAGGCAATGAAGCTGAGTAATGAGATTATAACTATCCTGTGATTATAATTTCTGCGGTAAAGGAGAAAAGGGATGGGACCAGATGAATGGGAAGATTGTGAATGCCCTATTTGTAAAGGCAAAGCAGAACGTAGCGAGCTTGAAGCGGGGTTCCCGCCCCTTTATAAATATATATGTAAGTCCTGCAATGATTTTTAGTTATACATTCGAATTTATTTGACCTCAGGCCTCCTTTGCCTCGCTTCTTTCTATGAACTTGAGATCACCTTCCCATGGGGAGAGATCCGGCTTTCCTTGAATCTCTATGCTCACCCCATAGCGTTCTTCGAGTTCAGCAAGCTCAGCGCGCTTCTTATTCAGCAGGTAATTGGCCACGTTACTCGGCAGTGTTCCCGTAACCGTCACTACATTATCCTTTGATGCACCGAGCCATATCTGGCGCAGGAATGACACCGCCGTAGCCTCAACGGATCTCACGATCCCTCTGCCCTGGCAGAACTCACAGATCTGGTAACTCTTCGACTCTATCGATGGCCTCAGCCTCTGTCTGGATACCTCCATTAAGCCGAATTTGGATATGGGCGAGAAGCTTATCTTTGCCTTGTCCTTCTTTATTTCCTCCTTGAACTGTTTTACCACCTCTCGCTCATGTTTATGATCCTTCATGTCGATAAAATCTATTACGATTAGCCCTCCTATATCCCTGAGCCGTAACTGCCTGGCGATCTCCTTGGCTGCCTCCAGGTTCGTTTTATACGCAGTATCCTCTATGCCCTTGCCCCGTGTAGATCTGCCGCTGTTCACATCAATTGAGATGAGGGCCTCGGTGGAGTCGATGACAATGGAGCCTCCGCTCTTTAAGGAAACCCTGTTGCTGTAGATCTGCTCTAAGTGTTTTTCAATCCCGTATTCGGAGAATATCGGCGCCTTCTCCTTGTAGAGCTTGACCCTCTTTAGATGCTTGGGTGATATGACCTTCATGAAATCCTTCATCTCGGACCAGGTCTCCTTATCGTCAACGATGACCTCGTCCACTTCGGCGCTAAAGAAATCCCTGAGGGTTCTCAGGCCAAGGTCTTCTTCCTTGTACAGCATGGATTGCGTGGGTTCCTTTGCCGCCCTTTTCTTGATGTCCTCCCACAATCTCAGGAGATTCTTGAGCTCACCTGATATGATCCGTTTTTTCTGGCCCGCGGCGGCGGTTCTCAGGATATAGCCCACCTCTTCCGGCAGATTGAGCTGACTCATTAGGGATTTAAGCCTCTGCCGTTCCTCCTCATCTTCTATCTTATGGGAGATGCCGACGCTCGGCTTGCCCGGGGTGAGCACGAGATACCGTCCTGCAATGGAGATATAGGTGGTCAGGTATGCCCCCTTTTTCCCCTCTCGCTCCTTGGTGACCTGAACCAGAAGTTCATCACCTTTTTTGATAACTTTCTCTATCTTGGGAGTTGCCTTGGATGTGGAAACTACCTGAGAGTTAAAATATTCGGGGTGTATCTCACCCATCGGCAGGAATCCGTTCTTATCGGCCCCATAATTTATAAAGGCCGCCTGAAGCGATGGCTCGATCCTGGAGACAACTCCTTTATAGATGTTCCCCTTGATCTCTTCCCTGGTGGAGGTGGCGATGTAGAACTCATCCAGCTCGCCGCCCTTGAGTATGGCGATCCGGTATTCCTCAGGATCCACCGCATTTATAAGCATCTTGTACATTTATGGCCTACCGTGTGCTTTAAAGTGTTGAGAGGCTTGATACATGAATGTCCGTAAGGCCGCTTCTCTGCCCGGTTGATACGAGCCATCGCAGGAGACGTCGATGTAGGGGACATTGAGCTTTGCCATCAACGGCTTGGTGATGGAAGCCGTGAGATTGCTCGGCATGCAGGTAAAGGGAAATATGTTTACGATCCCGTTGTATCCGTGGCGTGCGTGCTCCAGGGCTGATGAGATACTAAGGCAAGCCTCTGTGCCCACCTCGAAGGAGAAGACGTTGTTTTTCTTGAGAACCTTTTCCAGGTGGCCTATCTTATGGTCGTCCATGATATCGAGGTATTTCTGAACCATCTTGTACACCTTTCTCTGCTGCATATACTGGTAGAAAAGGGTGAGGTTGAATACCAGATACTTGACGAGATCTCTCTTTAGCTCTTTGAGTCGGAAGCTCTTAAGATGCAGGCGAAGGGCGATCCTGGCCAGCCGTGCCTGCTCGTATGTGGTGTAGTTGATCCACTCCCCTATGGAGGCGTTCACGGCCTCGGCGCCGTATCTCTCAAGCACCCTGATAGTGTCCTGGTTGGATTTCACGTGTGTCCTCACGTATATTTCCCCAACTACGCCTATAAGCGGTTTTCGTGGGATACTCGGGTCGATGAGCTCCTTTGCACCCTTTACGATCTCCTCTAAATCGAGCAGTATGGCGCTGAGATTACCCGTGAATGAGTGTTTTGCAAATGATTCAGTCAACTGCTTCCGTGCATCCAGGATAAAGGCATCGGTTACTCCCTCTGATCTCTCATAGGGACGGACCCTCCACAGCACCCTGTCCAGTATATCCCCCACCATAATGGAGAGATAGCCCGCCTTTCTGAAATCCCGCATCTTTTCCCTTGGGATCAATCCCTCCAGATCATAGGCATCGTCGGAGCTGAGCGAGGTAATCTTCACCTTTTCCAGGCCGGGCATGGAATCGAGGATTATCCTGTGGTACTTGTTGTACATCCCGAACCTGCACGGGCCGTTCGCCTCGGGCATGAAATACATATAGTTCTCGGGATTGAATTTGTCTCCGAGCCTCTGCTGCTCCTTTTGCATGAAATAGAGGATATCCCCCAGGGTTACCACACAGGGAAAGCACTCCTTGCCGGAGGTGTATTTCTTTCCCAGGTCCAGTCCCGTATAGGTCTCCATGACCTCGGATTTGACGCCATAGCTCTGAAATACCCCGGACAGGAGGTGGCTGTTCACGGGATTCATCTCCGGGATCAGAAACCTCTTTCCCTGAACATCGAATCGTCCAACACGCTCGGCCATGACCCTGAAGGTGTCTAATTGCATTACCTTTGCCATCTTCTAATTCCCCGTTGCGGTGGCTTTTGTGGTTTCCGGTTCCATGGTTTCCATCTTCTGCACGGAGCTTATCACGTTCTTAAATGCCTCGAGCCGGGTCATCACTCCCGCCACGGCGGAGTGTTCATCCAGCTCCAGGATGAGGTAGGGCTTGTCTCCCATTATGTACTTATAGAAGTGCTCGTTAAAGGAGTCCGGACCGCAGCTGAAGTTGGTGAGATGGAGGCCGAAGAAGTTGGGCCTGAGTTTAATGAGCTTTGCCGCCTGCAATACTTGGTGGCCATAGGCCCAGTACATGTTGGGGAAATCGGATAAATCCACATCCCTGATGTCGATGAAGTCCATGGGAACCGACGTGAGACCGATTTTGGAAAGATTCTGACCGAGCCTCAGGTTCAGCCTTTCATCATATAGGTTGTAAGGTCTGCCCGTCACCAGCACCAGGGGTTCCTTTTCCTTGAGCGAGGAGGTGATTCGAGCACCGTGGGCGTAGAGCTCGTTTTCGAAGTCCTGCTGCCTGCCATAGGCGATGTCAATCGCCGTCCTGATTTGCCTCAGGCCCTTGCCCAGCGTCTGGCCGAGGTGTCCGTGCAGCTCAATGCTGAGCAGTTCAGGGCTATAGTTGAGGTGGATGGTGGGATTTAAAATCTCGTTCTCCTTCAAGCGCAACGCCGCCTTGAGCATGTATTGATTCCCCTGAACCATGGGGCAGTAGAAGTGGTTTTTCTTTTGGATATCAGAGGGAAGATCGATAATATTGGGGAGGAACAGATACCTCGTCTTTCCCAGCAGATCGATGACATGCCCATGGGATACCTTCACCGGAAAGCACGTCTCGGTGGTCATTGATTCGATACCCAATTTTGATATCCGATCGTTGGTCTTCGGGGTCAAGACGACCCGGAATCCAAGCTCATCAAAGAAGCTCGCCCAGAATAGGGCC
>QMLW01000256.1 GCA_003646935.1 Deltaproteobacteria bacterium | reverse complement strand
TCATTTTCTCCTCCGTCACGAATCTCCGAGGTACACGCGTTGAACCCTCTTTGATACGCCGCAGGTGAGCTCATAGGGTATTGTTCCTATCTTTTCCGCCACCTCCAGGGCCTGGATGGTCCCTTGAGCGGATTCACCCCAGATAATCGCCTCATCTCCGGGCCGTATCGGGTCATTGCCCACGTCTACCATGAGGTAGTCCATGGTGACCATGCCCACCATGGGGTAGCGCCTCCCATGGATAAGCACCTCACCGGTGTTGGTGAGTCTGCGGTCTATGCCATCGGCGTAGCCCAAGGGCAGCACGGCGATCTTCGTGGGCATCTTGGTTGCCCATCGCCTGCCATAGCTGATGGGGTAGCCCCCGGGTATTTCCCTCACATGGGCCACAGAGGTTTTTAACGTCATAACCTGTCTGGGCTCAATGGAGCGGGATGTTTCAGATGAAGGGTAGTGCCCGTACATAAGGATGCCCGGTCGAACGGCATCAAGGTAGCTCTCAGGAATATCCAAAATAGCGCCGCTGTTGGCCATGTGCGCCATGGAAGGTTTTTTCCCTCCGGTTTTGATTCGGTCGAGGATCTCGCGAAACCGAGATAACTGAAGATGTGCGTAGTCTTTATCAGCCTCATCGGAGGTGGAGAAATGGCTATACAGCCCTTCCCAGGTGCAGTGTCTGGAGTTGACGAGCTCATCGAGGCACTGGGAAACCTGATTGGACATAACCCCCATCCGACCCATACCGGTGTCAACGTTTACATGCACCAATGCGGGTTGCTCCTGCCCGGCTTCCTCGATCCAGCGGATGTCATCGGCACCGCATACGGTCAGGCGGAAACCCTCTTTTATGGCTGTTGGAATCTCGCCAGGGAAGAGCCTTTCAAAGATGAGGATGGATTGTGTAATCCCGCTCTCCTGCAAATCCATGGCTTCCTCCAGCCGGGCCACGGCAACCATGGTGAATCCCTCTCTCGCGAGGCGTTTTGAGACGGGGACCGCTCCATGGCCATAGGCATCTGCTTTTACGACCGGGATTACCCGCGCGGGCGAGACCTTTTGTTGAATGGCGCTGATATTATAGGAGAGGTTATCGAGGTTGATCTCTGCGAGAGTTCCGTGGTTCATGGACGTTGTTCACCTCCGTAGTCCGGAAGTCCCTTCAGCCTTTTAAAAAGCCGCAAGGCGCATACAGTTTGAGTGTTCAGTGTTCAGCGTTCAGAATTCAGGAAAGAAGAGCTCGTGTCTTATCTCTGCTTCCTTCTGAACACTGAACCACTGAACACTTGAACAATCGTCTGTTATCTCTCCACCACCATATTGTCTATCAATCGCACGTCATTGAAGAATACGGCCAACGACAGCAGTGCCCGGTCGTGGACAACTGCTTGCTCTTGCAGGGTATCGGGGTGGGCAACACTCACGTAATCCAGGCGAGCCAGTTCCACTGCATTGATTATCCCTGCCATGGTAGCCCTGAGCCTTTCAGCATCGCGTTCTCCGCCTTCGAATAGCTCCTTGGCGGCGAGCAGGGCGTGGTAGAGGCACGTTGCCTCCCTGCGGGCAGCGGGAGGCAGGTTGGCATTGCGGGAGCTCATGGCCAGCCCATCCGGCTCGCGTATCGTGGGACACACGATTACTTCAATGGGAAAGTTGAGGTCCGCCGCCATTCGCCTGATCACCACCGCCTGTTGCGCGTCCTTCTGGCCGAAGTAGGTACGGTTCGGCTGGAACACGTTAAAGAGCTTTGTCACTACAGTGGCAACGCCGCGAAAGAACCCGGGGCGAGCGGCGCCCTCCAGTACCTTGGTTACCTCTGTTACCTCTACATAGGTCTCATAGCCAGGAGGATACACGGTATCCTGGCTGGGATTCCACACCAGATCCACCCCTTCGTTTTCGAGCAACCGTAAATCGCGGTCTAGGTCACTGGGATAGGTGGCCAGATCATCGGGCTCATTGAACTGGGTGGGATTAACGAAGATGCTCACGCCTACACGATCGTTTTCCTGGCGGGCCCTGTGCACGAGGCTGAGGTGTCCTTCGTGTAAGAACCCCATGGTGGGGACGAATCCCCAGGTGGCACGGGGCTCGCTCCAGCGCACGCGGCGAATGTCAGCTATAGCGGAGAACACATCCATACAAACGTTCAGGGTTAGAAGGTTAAAAGACATGTCAACGGTGAACCGTGAACGGTGAACCTCTCAACCCAGTTCTATTGTTCTGCCTCCCTCATGCCTTCTGCCCGCAGGCCCTCCGAAAGTCTTTCACCGCTTGGGAGAGCCCCACATAGAGGGCGTGGGAAATGAGCGCATGACCAATGGATACCTCCTTTATGCCGGGAAGTCCCTGGAGCCGGTGGAGGTTATTCAGGTTAAGGTCGTGACCCGCATTGAGCTCAAGGCCTGCGGAAAGGGCGGCGTCGTGACTTTCTCTGAGCCTGGCAAATTCGGTGGCTATATCGGGGTCTGTTTTGGCCGATGCGTAGGGCTCGGTGAACAGCTCGACCCGGTCGGCGCCGATTGCAGCAGCTCCTTCCATGAGGGAGGGCTCCGGATCCATGAAGAGGCTGACTCGAATACCACCTGCCTTGAGGCGTTCAATGGCCGGACGGAGAATCTTCTCGTTTTTTTCGATATCCCAGCCGTGGTGCGATGTAATCTCACCCGGTTCGGTGGGAACAAGGGTACACTGCGTGGGACGGACCTCCATGACCAGGTCGAGGAGATCGGGCCGTGGATCCCCTTCGATGTTAAACTCAACGGTTACCATGGCGGCCAGATCATGGACATCGCCTGGGCGAATGTGACGCTGGTCTGCTCGAGGGTGCACGGTGATGCCCTGGCACCCCGACTCAATACACGTGCGGGCGGCCTGGACCACGTTAGGCTCATTGCCTCCGCGGGCATTCCGTAAGGTTGCTACCTTGTTGACGTTTACGCTGAGGTTGATCATGGTATGTACGATCTCCTTTTTCCTTGATAGTTATGGAGAAATTTTCGCAGGGGTACTATAAGGGGAAACGGGCATTTTTAGCAAGTAAAATGTGGATCAGGAGCCAGCCATGGGGCCCTTTTACGACGATTTCAGGATTGAAGAACAGGTACTACGGGTTCGCCTCTATCGTGAGTACAACTGCGGTGTGCGGAGGATGCATCAAGGCCTGAGCCGGCTATTACACGAGCTTGAATTTCACCTTCACCGCTCCGCAGATGGGGCAATTATCCGGGGCTTCATCCTCGCTCACGTATCCACAGACCTGGCAGACGCAGTAAGCGGTCCTGCGGGCTGAGAGCATATCGTTCATGGCTTTCTTACATGTGAGTGTTTTCCTCATTTGGCCTAAATGATAAGCCTCCAGCAGAGGCCAGTCAACGCTTCATGTCCATCATAACCTTTGACACATTTCGATGGACTGTGATACAAAACTCGATATTTGATCCCGTTTGAGATACGTTTTTGAAAAGAGAGATATTATGGGAGAAAATGAACGTCTGAACGCAGTGCAAGTAGCCCTCGGCAACGAGATGAGGGAACGAGAGTTCTACCTCAAACACGCCCAAAGGACCAGGAGTCAGGTGGGCAAGGCCATGTTTGGACAGATAGCAGATGAGGAACTGGAGCACTATGAGAGGCTTAAGGAGCTCCACGAGAGGTGGGAGAAGAGGGAGAAGTGGCCTGAAACGGTCCCCCTCAGGGTAAAGGATACGATCGTGAAGGATGTGCTGAAGGATGTTGTCGCAAGGGTGGATGAGACGCCTGAAAAGGATGACGATGACCTCCAGGCCATAAGGACAGCACTGGAGTTTGAGGCCAAGGGAGTGGCCCACTATGCAAAGCTCAGAGATGACGTGTCTGACCCAAGGGAGAAGGAGTTCTTCGACCTCCTGTCAAAGATTGAGCAGGAACACTACAGCTCGCTCAAGGATACCGAGGAGTATCTGACCGATCCAGCTTCATGGTATACGAAGACGGAGCACCACGGCCTGGATGGTGCCTAGCACCCAGGTGGGGATCTGGGGTAGGTTGAAAACAAACGGGAGAGGTTATTGGTAATGCAAGCCTTGTGCTTTTAAAGTGGAGGCATTGTTGATGAAAAAGAAGAAGAGACCCACGATAGCCATACTTACCGGCGGTGGCGATGTGCCGGGGCTCAATC
>QMLW01000255.1 GCA_003646935.1 Deltaproteobacteria bacterium | reverse complement strand
GTACAGCTGCACAAAAGATTCACTGATACCCAGGGCAATAATTTCAGGGATATTCAACCGATAGGGTCGGTATAATCGCACACGATAATGGTTAAATAAGGATACCTATAAGAGACTGTTACGAAAAAAAGGACTGAGATAATATTCCTGGTAGCAGTTTCCATATGACCAGCACAAGATGCAAACAGGGTTGTCAACAGGGGGAATATAGTAATGCATTTCTGTTTCAGGGTGGTAGCCATCCCATGAGAGGGGAATACCTTCTGTACATTCTGGGCGGCCATAATCAATATAGTCTTCGGGAGGATGCATATTTTCACGAACCCTTGTAAGGACAGCAGTATGTGATTGTTTTCTTAATTCCCTTTTCTGCTCACTGCTGATATAGCCCATGTCTCCCACAACTATATCGATGTGAAGAGACAATTCATTTTGGGCATTTTGAATCATCTGATGTAAGAATTTCCCTTCATCCATATTGGCTGGTTCAATAAAACTGATAAGAGGTATTATGAAATTTTTCCCCTTTATCTTTAGCCAGAGGCGTAAGGTATGCTCCTTATACCCCACAAAGTAGGGGCTTTGAGGTAGCCTCTAAACTCAGATAGAATACGATTGGTAGGGGTAAACCTCTTGTTTTTAAAACGGCAAAAATCCCGAAAGGACCTTCTGGATTTGAACTCAGCACACAAGGTATTGAATGAAGTAATCTCTTTGATCATGGCCAATATGTGTGCTCTATAGAGTTGGCTCGTTTTAAATGCCCTTACCCGTCCCTGGGTGTTAAAATTCCTACATGGGAAAAGGGAATCTATCTCATCATCAGGTATGTGCGGGGAAATCTTTTCTAATATAGGGTCGACATCGAATCGTTGTTTTATATCCTTATTCATATATTCCACTCCTTTTGGAGCAGAATATTAGCAGATAGTCATAGTCAAATCATCTCTATTTGGCACGTTATTAGATCGATCAAAAGATAGCTTGTCAATTCTTACTTATCGGTTAGTTACAGGTTTTATAGCGCTGAGCCTTTCATTGAGCCCTCATCTTTCAGCCTCACTCATTATAGTAGTAACCACATAGATTCTAGCAAATAGTGTGTATCGTTGGTGGAATTAGTCTCCGTTTCCTTGAGTATGGAGGCGTAGTGGTGAACCCAATACAATGTAAAGGAGACGAGTATTATGAAAAAAGAACAGATAAAGCCGTTTGTCTGGGGAATGGCAGTTGGCTCGGTCGTGCTTCTTATTGTCGTTTTCTTGGCAAGATGGGTGGTGACAAGCAGCTCTGCCCAAGATACGGCTGAAGAATTGGCTCAAAATGCAGTGATTGATCGTTCGGCCCCGATTTCTGTCGCACTGTTTCTGCAAGATCCAAACAGGGAAGAGCGGCTCAAGGAGATGAAAAAGATAGACTCTTGGAAAAGAGGTTCCTTCATTGAAGATCAGGGTTGGCCACCATGCCCGGTGAGAAGGAGCCCGATAGCAGGGTTGCCAGAGCGGTTGCCCCTCGGCTTATGGAGCTCGAACTGTAGGGATCTCTTCGTCATCATCAGGGCAGTAGCCCAGGATTCGGCATGGAGTGCGTAATACGCTGAGGTGTCCGAAATACGGAGGCAGATCCCTCTGACGCTTCTTCTTTCTTCCCATAGTTGGTTGTCTATTCCCTGCCCCCGTTAGGCCCTGGGTGTTGTGGTTTCCAAACACACGATGTATTCCTCCGGTAGTGCACATGGGGACATAATGGATGATGTGCGCACACGGTATGGCGCTGAGAGGAAGAGTTAGAAGCGTTCTGGTATTTGGTCAGCCATGGGGATCGCCAGCGCTCTGGTATTTCTCGATAATTCCCCGTGCAAATCGTTTTCGGTTGGCAGGTTCTCCCAAACGAAAGGTCTCCAGATACTCAAGCAGCCGGGCCTCGTTGCCGGATTCAGCGAGTAGTCCTGTACAAAAGTAGTAAATACTCACGCCGCGGTGAATACGTGAGTACGTGCGGCCCTTGAGGTGTTCGATCGCAAATCTCGTTATCACATCGGACCGATGCCTCAGGCCGGCCTCGAGATCTGATAGCCTTGAAATCCCGACGAAGAGCAGTTTTTCAATCAGTGACTCCGCAAACCAGTCCTCGAATACCAATTCAAGGCCGGTCTGATTCCGGATCTCGTTATCCAGCATCCTGACGAGATCACCGTGTTTGATGACGTGGGTCAGGGAGATCTTGTCGAGGGGTATGTCGATGCCTTGAGCGGCTGCGACTTCCTCCGAGTACTCTCGCAGATTTGTCCGCAGGCCGTCAAACTCATAATCCGCGAGCTCGAGTAATCCCGAAAGCCGCGAGAATCGCCGCCGCATATGAATCGGGATTGCATGTTTGCTTTTGTACCCGAGGTCGTGCTCGATTTCCGCCCATGCATGCTGAAGAATCGATCGAATCTGAATTTCTGCTTTTAGGCTTGCCAGCTGCTTGTCTTGTGGGAATTTGGTGTGGGATTTGCCCAAGCTTACTACATAGTGCAATGATAGGTAGCCAAAGCGGTCCGGGTCAAGCAGGGCTCCCTTATCGATGGAATGCTCAGTATCGACGGTGAATTCCCGTCTAATAATATCTGCAACCCTGTCAACGTCCGAGCTGAAGTAGGTAATAACCCGAACGCCCGCAATATCAGTCAGATCCCCGAGCTTCTTATAGGAAGCGTCGGGCTTGTTCAATTTGCGGCTTAAGCTGTCTCGCTGTTTCACTCGATGATAAATGGAATGGACATACAGGCCTTCATCTTGTATCAAGCCTTCAAGAAGAGCGCTGATCTTTTCCGAAAGGATCTCATAGAGCGAGACTTTCTTCTCGTAGGCGGAAAGTATACGGGCACTATAGCTCATCATGGGCGGCCTTTCTTCTGGTAGGCGGTGCCGCGCAGCGGCTGACAGTATCTATCAAACATGCTCTCCGTTGTAAAAACTGGATAAAGTATACATAAACTCAGCAGGGAACGCAAAGATAGAGAAATTCATTCAACCTTTTCCTCTTGACATACGCATGGTTTTCCATTTGCATGTTGCTAAACGACTAATCGAACAACTTCAGACAAGGAATCTCTTATGAACATCCTTCTCGTGTACCCTCAATTTCCCGACACCTTCTGGGGCCTCAAGTACGCCCTCAAGTTCATCTCAAAAAAAGCCACCCACCCGCCGCTGGGGTTGCTGACGGTCTCGGCAATACTTCCCAAAAACTGGGAGAAAAAACTCGTGGATATGAATGTCACCACCCTAAGTGATAACGACCTTGTATGGGCTGATTATGTGTTCATCAGTGCCATGTCCATCCAACGGGCATCGGTGCAGGAGCTCCTCGTCAGGTGTAAAAGAAAGGGTGTCAAGACCGTTGCCGGCGGCCCCCTGTTTACAACCGAGTGTGAGGAGTTCGAGGACGTGGACCATTTTGTGCTCAATGAGGCGGAGATCACGCTCCCCCTTTTTAGAGGACCTTGGAAGAGGATGCGCCGCACGGATGTATTCCTCGAAGGAATTCCCGGATATTGCAACGACGCCTATCCCGCTCTGGGAGCTCATCAGCATGAAGAAATACGCCGAGATGAGTATCCAGTATTCCCGGGGATGCCCTTTTCACTGTGAGTTCTGCAATATCCCGGCGCTCTATGGCCACAAAGTGCGCACCAAGGGCAAAGAGCAGATCATCAACGAGATAGAAGCCCTCTACCGCCAAGGCTGAAGAGGCGATGTCTTTCTTGTTTATGATAACTTCATCGGGAACAAAGGTAAGCTAAAGCGGGACATTCTGCCTGCCATGAATGCGTGGATGGAGGAAAAACAGCACCCCTTCACCTTTAATACCGAGGTCTCCATCAATCTCTCCGATGATGAAAAGCTCATGGAGTTAATGGTGAAGGCAGGGTTTGCCTCGGTATTTGTCGGCATTGAGACGCCCAACGAAGAGAGCCTGGCGGAATGCAACAAGGTCCAGAACAAAAACCGTGATCTCATGGGTTCGGTAAGGAAGATCCAGGGCTCTGCCTTGTATGTAACGGGTGGATTCATCGTGGGATTTGATAACGATCCTCCTTCGATCTTTGAGCGGATGACTGCCTTTATCCGGGAAACGGGAATAGTCACCGCCATGGTGGGCCTCTTGAAT
>QMLW01000254.1 GCA_003646935.1 Deltaproteobacteria bacterium | reverse complement strand
CATGTTTCCCGAGTGTGAGATCGGCGCTATGCCCCCGTTCGGGAATCTCTATGGGCTGGAGGTATACGTGGCGGAGAGCCTGGCCAAGGACGGGGACATAGCCTTTAATGCCGGTACCCACACCGAGCTGGTGAAAATTTCCTATAAGGATTTCGAGACACACGTAAAACCGAAGCTTGCCAAGTTCTCATATAAGGCGTAACGAATGGTGTGCAGGCCCTTCGTCGAAATATGAGGTAGCTGAAAAGTTTATTGAATGAGGAAGAGCGGATGGTGAACTTCAATGCTATCGATGAGCAGCTTCTTCGGAAACGGGCTGCCTTGAAATGGGGTCCCTGGGGGGAAGATGTGATCTCGCTGTCGGTGGCGGATATCGATTTTCAAATTCCTCGAGAGATAAAGGACGGCGTTATGAGGGCCCTTGAGGAAGACCGAACACTCTACAGCTCGTACGGGGGCGACCCCGATGTGCTGGAGGTTGTGTGCGAGAAGCTGAACTGCGTCAACGGGACCCCGGCAACTTCCGACGACGTGCACATGGTACCGGGCACTATGTTCGCCATTTTCCTGGCCTGTTACTATACCTTAGTAGCGGGCAATGAGGCATTGATCTGCCCTGCCCCCGTATACCCTCCCTTTATGGAGAACATCCACAACGCCCATGGCATTCCCGTTTACAGCCCCTTGGACTTTCACCACGGTTTGAAAGTGGATCTGGATGATCTCGAGAGACGAATCACGCCTCGAACCCGCCTCCTGATGGTATGCAACCCACATAATCCCAGCGGAAGGGTGCTTACGCGGGAGGAGCTCGAGGCAATATGCCGCATCGCTCAACAGCACGATCTGTTCATATTCTCCGATGAGCTCTATGAGGATATGGTATTCGAGGGGGAACACGTGAGCATTGCATCGCTGGACACCGACCTATTCGAAAGGACCTTGACCGCCTTCGGCATGACCAGCCATGAGATGAAACATTACCTCGAGCAGAAAGCAAAGGTAATCGTGGAGAACGGGGCTGAGTTCGGCCCCCACGGGGAGGGCCACGTGCGAATCAACTTTGCCACGGCCTATCTCGTGCTCAAAGAAGCCATGGACCGCATCTAGAAGGCCCTCATTGCCCTGAAACGAGGTGCCTCCCAGGGAACAGGACAAGGTCGTCATAGAACGAGCCACCACCCCTCGTGGTGAGCTCCAACTACAGCGGCGCCTGATCCCTGGCCAGGAGAAGCACGTCTATGAGATCATCTTCAACGGGGTCTTTCTGATGGCAAGCTACAACGAGCGCTCAGAGAAGGCCCTGGCCGCACTCGCCATTGAGCCGCTGGCTTCAGTGAGAAAGGGCCTTCGGGTGCTCATCGGTGGACTCGGGATGGGGCACACGCTGCGCGCTGCTCTTGATTTCGAGGAGGTTCAGGTGGTGGAGATCGCCGAGATCGAGGAATACATCATCAGGTGGGCACGGGGGATATTCAGCGGACTGAACGGACGTGCCTGCGCAGATCCTCGAGTAGGACTTATGGAAATGGACTTCGGAGACTATGTCTTCGGAACCGACAAGGACTATGACGCCATTATTCTGGATGTGGATAATGGTCCCGCATGGCTTGCACTTGAAGGCAACCGGAGGCTCTATGAAAGGCAAACCCTCATCAGGATCAGGGAATTGCTTTCTGGTGGCGGGGTGTTCACGGTATGGGCAGCCGAGAGGAGCGAGGCCTTTGAGCGGAAGTTAGAGGAAATCTTTGAGCAGGCAGAGACAATCACTGTAGAGGATTATGATATCAGAGGCCAACACACGGAATATTACATATACAGGGCACAACGTTTTATGGCTTTGTGATGAATACAAGGGCTGAATTCGCAGCGTACCTGCTCGAATTATTTCCTCTATTTTCCAGCACTTGCGGGCATTGATGCATTCTCTATAGCATAGGCTGCCGGGATGCTCAGAGCGGTGAGCAATGAGAGGTCTTCGCTTCGAAATCCGTGCGGTTTGTCGATAGAGTCAACGTAGATAACCCCCCTAATCTTTGATCTGCTGATCAGTGGCACACACATCACTGACCTGACCTTCATTATCTCAATGCTTTCGGAGAGATCCGCCTTGTCCTCCTTATTAGTATCCAGCATAAGGACGGGTTTGCGTTCCTCGAGGACGCGGTTCACGATCGTCCGGCTATACACCTTTATGGAATCCCCGCTGCTCTTCTTGAGAATGGGTATGAGCCCCGTAATCTCGCCCGTGTCGGTATCAACTAGTATGAAGGCGCCCCTGTCAAGTCTCTTGAGTAAATCCAAGATGTAGTTCATTATTGTTTCCAAGATGCCATTGATATTCTCACTGATGTTCAGCGATTGCATCAATACAGTGGATACCTTGTAGATCAACTCCACGTTCTTTTTAGGGGTCATTGGTCGATCTTGCACAAAGGTCTCCGCATGTTGAGCACTTTCATAGGAAGCAATTATTGCCTCATCGATTGCCCCTTGATCGCCCTCGCTGACCTCTTTGGCAATATCCAGTGAGTCCAGGACCGCGATATCCTCATCGCTGAGTTCAGGCGAAACATCCATTGACCCGGTAACTACCGTTTCATCTTCAGGTGGAACCCTTCCAATGGAGACCACAACATTGCCAATGGCAACGGGGGCGCCCTCCTGCAATTCAAATACCTTCCCCGGATATATCTGCATACCCTTAATGAACGTGCCGTTTTTACTGTTTAAATCCTCAATAAAATAGGAATCCTCCTTCTTGATAACCTTTACGTGCTGGCGAGATACCGACTTTTCCTTGATCTGAATGTCGTTGTCAGGCCCTCGACCGATGGAGATAGTATCGCCCTTAAGCTCAAGGGATTGCCCCTTGCCCGGTCCTTCTATAATAAATAGCTTAGGCATAATCCCCTCTCCTGTTTGCAGAAAACGTAATAAAATATCGTATTTTTTCCAACTTTAAAAAAATACCACGAAAAAAAAATAAAATCAATCCACTTTTTCCCTATCAAGCAGCGAAGCCCTTGACGCCGATGGATACATCGGGTACATGAACATGTCAGGTACGGATGACGATGCTCAAATCGATAAAGAAAAGCCCGCTTTACCGAATCGCTAACCCCAGGAGCATTGCGCTGTTTGGGGCCTCCAGCAACATCCTGTCCATGGGAACCCCCATCCTTATCTCCCTGAAGGCCATGGGCTTTAAAGGTACTATCTATCCAGTCCACCCCAAAGAAGAAGGTGTGCAGGGTTTCAAGGCCTATCGGAGCGTTCTGGAGCTACCTGAGGCGCCCGACCTGGCCATTCTAATCCTGCCAGCGCATATCGTTCCTCAAATCCTGGAGGAATGCGGCAAAAAGGGGATCAAGCATGCCATCGTTGTTTCCGGCGGTTACAAGGAACTCGGCGGGCAAGGCGCACAGTTGGAGCATGAGCTTCAGGAGATAGCCCATAGGCACGGGATGCGATTTCTCGGCCCAAATTGCATCGGGGTGGCCAATCCCCATCATAGGCTGAATACCACCCTGCTTCAGTACCTAGGCAATCCTGGATTTATCGGTATGGCCTCCCAGAGCGGGAGTTTTATTACGCAGATGTTTCACTATCTCGCCAGCCTCGGCCTCGGATTCAGTACGGCCTTTAGCGTGGGAAATGAGGCGAACCTCGATATAGTCGACTGCATGGAATACCTGGAGGCCTGCTCTCATACCCGAGTAATCGCTCTCTACATCGAGGGCATCAGGCGAGGAAGGGCCTTCGTGGAAACTGCAAAGGCAATTGTCCCCCATAAGCCTATCGTAGCAATGTATGTAGGGGGTTCTGACGCGGGGAGGCGGGCCGGGCTTTCCCACACCGGGGCTCTTGCAGGTCCCGATCCTCTGTACGAGGCCATGTTCAGACAGAGCGGGATTATTAGAGCGCGATCAATCACCGAGGTATTCGACTTCTGTTGGGTCCTCGGGGCCCTTCCCTTGCCAAAGGGACAAAAGGTTGTGATACAAACCCACTCAGGCGGACCAGGTGCAGAGGCAGCGGATTTCTGTGGACGGGCAAGCCTTGAACTCCCGGCCCTGTCTTCCGAGACGATCAGCAAGATAGCGCCCTTTATGCCTAAAACGAGCAGCATACAAAACCCGGTGGATCTCACCTTTACCAAAAACCTGCTCGATTATTTCT
>QMLW01000253.1 GCA_003646935.1 Deltaproteobacteria bacterium | reverse complement strand
TTCCAGATCATCAATGCATGACCACTATATATTGAGGTTACCCACACAAATGTGCGGTGCCCCATAAAACATATTGATATCGAATCTCTAAAAAGATAAGATTACAAAATGGCAAGAAGAAAAAATTACAGTATTACAAATTCGGCTGTGCCTATGGTTGTCCGTGAGGGTCATGAGGCATACGGCCAAAAGCTTGGCATTCGCTATAAGCGCACCTGCAAATGCCCCCCTTCGCACATAAATTGCCTTAACGCAAAAGAGTGGCTCAAATGCCAATTGGGGGTTTGGCAATTTTCGTACGAAGCTCGTGATGTTCGCGACAAGCATGTCCACCCGGCTACCTTCCCAATATCCCTATCCAAGAAAGTAATTGAGCTTTTTACGCACGAAGGGGAACTCGTCCTCGACCCATTTGTTGGCAGTGGCACGACTCTAGTAGCCTGCAACGACACGAACCGCAACGGAGTTGGCTTCGATCTTCAGCAAGACTACATCGACCTCTGTGAATCACGCCTCGGTGGTCAAGCCAACCTGTTTTCCACTGCAAAACAAGTAACGATCCAAGATGACGCTAGAAACATAGCTAATTACTTAGACCCAGAGACTGTTAGCCTAATCTGGACCTCGCCTCCCTACGCCAATCTCCTAAACAGAAGGAGAAAGAACAAATCCAGACGCGACAGAAGAACCGAGCAGCTTGGCCGAATCGAACAATACTCTCAAGACATTCGTGATCTGGGTACTATGCAGATTGATGAGTACACAAGAGCAATGGGGGATATCTTTGAGAAGCTCCTTTCTCTACTCCGTGTAAAAGCCCATTGCGTGATCAATGTGCCTGATATGTGGTGGGAAAACAAAAGGATAACGATACACGTTTCGTTGATTGAGGAACTAAGGAAGCGGGGCTATGAGTTGCGTAACATAATAATCTGGGACAGGACAAACGTGGTCAACAGAATAGGCATCTTTGGATGGCCAAGCAACTATATTACGATGGGTGTGACATTCGAATATCTTCTTGACTTCTGGAGGCCGCCTAAAAAGTGAAGCTATATACAAAAAACGAGCTCATTGATTTCATCAGAAAAGTATTCCATCAAGGATGGCATGAAAGTGTCAAGAAAACTATTGATACTCGAAACGATGGTGCTGTGGGGAATACACTTGAGAGTCTGTTGGGTATAGAAGAAAACAATCTTCCTATCCCCAACGCTCAAGAATGGGAACTTAAGGGGCAACGCAAACACACCTCCTCACTGATAACACTCAAACACATTGAACCATCTCCCAGAGCAGCAAAGATCGTGCCTAATATCCTGCTCCCCTTGTATGGATGGAAACACAAGCAGGCAGGCATTAGATATCCTGAGACAGAAATGAGCTTTCGCT
This sequence comes from Deltaproteobacteria bacterium, assembly GCA_003646935.1. Taxonomy (GTDB): domain Bacteria; phylum Desulfobacterota; class DSM-4660; order Desulfatiglandales; family B25-G16; genus B25-G16. The sequence continues at coordinate 2,799 of QMLW01000253.1, read as the reverse complement.
CGACAACAAGCGCTACTGCGTTCACCAACCGGGGGTTCCGCATAATTGTTGACCGCCAAGCATCTAAACTACGCTGTGTTTTCGACGCTTCGAAAGTCGACACAATTGACCCAGAGATTAGTAAATGGCTTCGATCTGTGGAAAAGAGAGTCGGACTTGGCCCGATTGATCCAGAGCCCTATTGGGGATTCGAAGATCTGAGATACGCAATCGGTTCTAAAATAAGGAATTGCTTTTACGCTGTAGCGGACCGTAAGGTTATTCAAGGGCACGAATACTTCCTTTACGAGAATTTGCTTGTTCTCTCAGAATTTTCCTTTGAGAACTTGATTCGGAGCATTGAGAATGGTGACATTTTGATCGATTTTGATGCGCGAACAGGGCACAACCACGGAACCAAGTTCCGCCTTAAACAAGGCCGCTGGACTTCTCTCTTCTTAAGTGTAACCAAAGAAATTTAAGAACTGTCGAACAAGGGCATTCACTCTGACCCCAAAAGCCTGCGTCTTTTGGTCCAGGTGATGCCCAGCGTTCGGCTTCTATGACTTGCCAAAGTAGTCATTGCATCGTATACTGATGAATAAAATATTGAGGACAGCCTTTGCGAATCACCGACATTATATGGAAGGAACGGTTTGTAGAGAAATTGTCAAGCAAACACGGTGTTTCCATTATGGAAGCGGAAGAAGTTCTCCTTTCTAATCCACTTGTTCGGAGGGTAGCAAGAGGGAGTGTACGTGGAGAAGATGTCTACTCAGCGCTATCCCAAATCAACAATGGCCGTTACTTGATTGTATTCTTCATCAAGAAGAAGCAAAACATGATACTGCCGATTTCGGCACGAGACATGGACCAATCTGAGAGGAAATATTATGGAAAAAACAAATAGTCCTATAGATCCACTTCCCGAAGAATTTTCTTCTGAAGAGGAGGCTGCGGAATTCTGGGATACTCATAGTATTACCGATTATGAGGAATTCTTAGAACCAACGGATATAGAGATTAAATTAACTAGGCGACACTTCGAGATAGAGGTAGACGAAGAGAGCTTCCTTGCATTACGCGACAGTGCTAAGAAACAGAACAAGCCAATGAAACATCTCGCCAGTGATATCCTTAAGGAGAAGCTAGCAGCTATCTGAAGCCAGGCCTTACAGCTATCAAAGGCCGAACCACAGCTTTGAGAGTGACGTGGGTTCCGCTGTCGCTTCACCCACGCACCTCAAGCTGAACGTTATGCCGGGAAAGAAAAATGCCATATGCAGCTTTTCACAAATGGTACCCCAAGGTAGCAGAACAAGAAACGCGGTGTGTAACGATTCTTCCCGGCTCCCCGTGGAACTTACCGCCGGCGCACTACTCGCTTCTTGAAATGTACTGCGATGAGCCTGGTTGTGACTGCCGACGAGTCTTCCTCGCTGTACTATCTTCTTTGACCAAGCAGATTGAAGCTGTCATTGCATATGGTTGGGAAGACCCAAACTTCTATAGGGAATGGATGGGAGACGACGACCCTGATGTCATCAAGGAATTGAAGGGGCCTGTTCTCAACATGGCCAGCCCCCAATCACGCCTGGCCCCGGAAATTCTGGATATGGTGCAGAAGATCGTTCTTACCGATCAGGCATACGTGGATAGACTGAAGCGGCACTACGAACTGTTTCGGAAACGGGTTGAGCAGAAAACAAGAAGAAAGCCGTCGAGAAAAAAGAGGAAGGCATAAATTGCCGATAATCCATGGGCCCACTCCAATTCTGATTGATAATCACCTTTTAATTATAATAAAAAATTAAATCATAGAATTATGCCGATGTAAAGAGAAGCTACGGATTGTTCTTGGAAATAGATTGAATTTTTGGATATTACCATAATTGGCTCAATGCTGTTCCTGCATCACTGGTTGAAGCCTATTGGTTCTCGAGTAAGCGCCTTAGCCTTTGGAGGAACTCATCCTTATCCACGTACCCCTCGATCCTCAAATCCCGCTGCTCAACGCCATCCCTGTTGAAGAGAATTGCCGACGGGATGCCGCGGATTTGATACCTTCTCAGAAGCTCATCATGGAATGGCTTGACATTGGTCAGGTCCACGCGCACGGCGATAAAATTCTTGCTTAGCTTTACTGCCTCTGGATCTGTGAATACATCCCGTTCCATTATCCGACAGGGTGCGCACCATTCGGCGAAGAACTCCAGTATTACGGGCTTTCCCTCCTCTGAAGCCTTTGAAAGAACGGCTTGATCGTAGGCAACCCACTCGATCTTGCCCACGGGCTTCAGGCTTACCGCCAGGTAGAGCAGTGCCCCGCACAGGATGCCTAATCCTATGGCCTTCTTGAGGTAGAAGGGAATACCATGCCTTCCCCACGACCTATCAAGCCATCCGAGGTGGATGCCGGCCGCTATAGCGACAGCGGTCAGGAGGCCTGCTTTAAGGGTGGGATTCGATAGCACGGGGCCTATCATAAAGGCCGCCATGAAGAAGAGAACCCAGCCCATAAGCTTACGGATCCAGAGCATCCATTCCCCTGATTTGGGCAGCCTTACCATCGCCCCTGAGAAGATCGCCAACACCGCGAGGGGAAGGCCCAGGCCGATGCTCAGGACAAAGAAATAGAGGAGGCCGAGAAGGGGATCACCCAGTTGCCCTATATAGACAAGCAGCCCCAGGATGAACGGACCGATACAGGGAGCGGCGACTATCCCCAGGGTCAGGCCCATAAAAAAGGTCCCGAAGAAACCGGCGAAGCCCTTTGATGCTGCCCTCGTGAGCCATAAGGGCAGGCGGAGTTCCCATAAC
>QMLW01000252.1 GCA_003646935.1 Deltaproteobacteria bacterium | reverse complement strand
CCCCGTACCGGGTTTGAGAAATTCATGCCCGTCTCCGACATGCCCTCGCGCTCCACCGGCTCCTTTCCGAATACCTCCTTGATCCTCTCGAAATCACGGGCGAGCAGCGGCGCCGAGCCCGAGGTCCACAAACGTATGTGGCTGAAATCAGGCCTCTTATCACCCATAAAATCCATCAACTTCCCATACATAGCGGGAACCGCCATAAAGACCGTGCACGCGGAGTCCCCTTTGCTTCTGCTCAATACCTCGAGCACCGTTTCAGGATTAAACCCATCGAGCATGATGATATGAGCACCAGCCATAAGGGCGGTGTGGAGCGCAAAGCACAGGCCGTGGATATGAAACAGAGGCAGGGCGTGGCAGAGCACATCTGTTTCCATGATCTCCCACACGTGTATGATATTGCGTGCATCGTGGATCAAGTTCCCCTGGGTGAGCACGGCTCCTTTGGGTTGGCCGGTGGTTCCTGAGGTGTAGATGATGAGCCCTGGATCATCGGGCCCGATATCTACGCCGGGAGGAGTATCGGGGGCGGAGCGGAAGAAGCCGAGATCCTGGTAGGGCCTCTCCGTGTCGATGGTGATGTGCTTCAGTCTCGGGTCTATTTCTTGCAAAATTGCCTCTTGCTCGGTTCCGGAAATGACGAGGTTTGCCTCCGTGTCATCGAGCAGGTAGATCATCTCCGCGTGCTTGAAGCCCGGATTCAGGGGAACGCCTATCGCCCCGATCCTTTGAACTGCGAGGTGAGAAACGACAAAGGCAAGGGATTTCGGCAGATACAGGATGACCCGATCGCCCTTCCGGACTCCTCTATCCAAGAGGGTGTGGGCCATCCGGTTGGTGTCCCAGTCCAGATCGCCGTATGAGAGCCCTGTTTCGACGAGGCCTTGCCTCATGAAGGTGATGGCCATCTTGTCGCCGCGGTAGCGAAGACTCTCCGTAAGACAATTGATGAGTGTTTCAGCGTTCATAGAAACGTAAACCGCTATAGGAAACTTTTCAGACTGAATCAAGCGTGTATACGGTTCCCGCGTTATTCTGGAAGAATGTATCTCCGAATACCTCGGCAAGGCGCACGGAGGCATGGAAGCCGGTACAATGGGAAACGCCGATTTTTTGGACCCCTATCTCCTGAAGGGCGTGAATGGCCTTTTCTATCTGCTCATCGGTCTTAGGGAAAAGGTGCGTGCCTCCCACCACGGTGTGGACCCGCTGTTCGCCGGTAATCATTTGGGCGTGCCGAATGGTGCTTATCATCCCCCGATGGGCGCATCCGAGAACAATCACGAGTCCTTCTTTCGTGCGCACAATCAGGGCAAGGTCATCGGGGAAATGGTCTTTCCTCAGGGACCCATCCTCTTTTACGTAGAAAATGGGCTCGATCCCCTCAAAATCCGTTGTTTGTCCTATTTCACCCGTGGTGACGATAGTATCTGTAATGCACACGGGGTCCTTCCTGAGGGTGAATGAGGCCCCTAATTGTTCCAGTGCCGCCCTGGTAAAAGGCACCCCAATAAATGCCTCCTTTTTCTCATATGCCCTCTTTACGTATTTCAGCTCCCATATGGCTGGATGGGCAATTATCTCCTTAGGGCCAGTCCTCATCAACACCTCACGTAATCCCCCGGTATGGTCCGCATGAGCATGGCTGAGCACGATTGTATCAACCGCCCGCAGGTCGACCCCGAGTTTATCGGCATTCCTCACCGCCGCAACATTTCCCCCTGTATCGAACAGCACGTTCATGCCATCAGCCTGAACGAGGACGCTCAAACCCCATTCTGCCATGAAGCCGGGTTTGCCGGCGGTATTTTCACATAGCGTTGTCAATGCGAGGTTCATATTAATTCAATCGTTGAGAATAAAGAAATGTTTATCCTTTTTATCAGAGTTCAGCCTCGGCGTCTACCCTTGTGAGCAGCCTCTCCTTATCTTTTTCATCCCATTTTATATCAGACAGATCAACCAGTTTGGCCGGTGGAGGTCTCGAACTAATCAAGGGAATCTCCGGCATAAATAGATGACTTCCTATGGAGAGCACCACTAAGAGCACTCCTATAATGTCAGTGCTCAATCGTGCGCCCATAAGGAGCAAGCCCCCGGCAATAAATAGGATGCGCTCCAGCCACGAAGCCGGCCTTATGAAATAGCCAAAGACGCCCGCTTCAATAAAGAACATAGCTACCATCACGGTGATGACAACCCTCAGTATCACCCAGAGGCTTCCCTGCATAATAATAGCGGGCTGGTAGATAAAATAGTAAGGAATAATGTACCCGCCTAAACTGAGTCCCATTGAAATCAGGGCGATCTTCATCCATGATCCACCCGATATAGCCCTTGCTGTGAATACGGCCACGCACACAGGAGGCGTGATCCCAGCAGCAATCGCAAAGTAGAATATGAACAGATGCGACGGCAGGGGCATCAAGCCCAGCGTGATCAGTGCCGGCCCCAATGCAGAGGCGGCTATGACATACGCGGCAGTGGTGGACATTCCCATTCCCAAAATAATGGCAACTATCATGACCGCTATCAAGGCGAGGTACGAATTATCGCCGGCGAGGTTTACAATAAATTCCGATATCTTAACCCCGAGCCCCGTAGCATTGATAAGGCTGACGATAACCTGAACACAGCTCATCATAACGATCAGCATCACCAAAGCCCTGTTCGCAGCGTTAAAGAAGGCTTGTAGGCTGATTCTGATTCTCTTGAGGACCTCGGCCGGCCGTAATGATCCCCCCAGAAAGAGAAAGACGAATAACGATGAAACAAGTGACCAACCGGCACATGTCTGTGGGGGGAGATAGCGGACCAAGAGGTAGATGAGGATACCAATGGGTATGATGGTGTTCAGAATCTCTCTTGGATCCAGGAGCTCGCCCCAACTGGGGATCAACTGGCTCGGAAGCTTGCTTAAGCCATATTTTCCAGCCAGGGCATACACGCCGCTGCCTATCCCCACAAAGTAGCAGATGGCGGGAATAATGGCAGCAAGCATGATGGAGGTGTATTTGATCCCTAGTAATTCCGCCATGACAAAGGCGCCCGCGCCCATGATGGGGGGCATAATCTGACCACCAGATGATGCGGAGGACTCCGTTGCCGCAGCAATTTCCGATTGATAGCCGAGCTTTTTCATGGTGGGAATGGTAAAGGTTCCCGTTGTGGCGACGTTCGCAACTGATGAGCCTGAAAGCATTCCCAATCCCGCGCTCGAGAAAAGGGCAATTTGACCTGCCCCTCCACGGATCCTCCCACCCGTGAAACGAGACCACTTGATAAAGGTGTTTCCCACTCCGCAGGCGAACAGGATTGGTCCCAGCAGGATAAAGATTGCGATGAGTCGGCTCGTAAGGTCAGTGAGCAAGCCCCACACGCCCTCGGTGGTGAGATAAAAGATATAGAGGAGCTCTTCCAGTACATATCCAGCGTGCCCTATACTCGCGGGAAGCAGGTGCCCGAGAAATGCATAGAGAATAAATAGAGTTACCACGATGGGCACGATAAGGCCTAAGGTCCTTCGCGTTGCCTCGATGAGCATGAAGAACAACAGTGCCCCTAAGACGAGGTGATAGGTTTCATAGGTGAGTGGATTGCTGACAATCGGTTCCCAATATATAATGATAAAGATGCAGGGAACGCTCCCGAGTATCGTAAAGACGACATCGATAATCGAGGGCGTGTTCTTGGTGCCGAAGATGAGAAGCTGCAACGGGTATGAATGCCGTGTTTCAACGGCCCTCTTGCTCATAGGGAAATTCAGAAACACCACCAGCATTCCGTATGATAAGATGATCGATCCTTGCAGGGCTGGGTGGTAAGGGCGGGTTAAAGAGGTAAAGAGGATAAAGCCCACGGCAAATGCGGTTATGGCCATAACTATCCATTTCCATACTCCAGTGACGTTTCTCATTCCCGTCTCCTTTGAGCTACTGTTTTTTCCCTACCCACACCACGCGCATGTACGTTTCCTCCAAGGAAATACGTCGATCGAAAGGAAAAATCGAAGAGCCATCATGGCATAAACCCCCACCTGATGGCTCTTCAACCAGCCAATGGAAGTGCAGTTCAGAAGAGGATATCAACTAGGGTTTTGTAATCGCCACCTTACATCTCGCGCTGGAGCCTTTCGTTCCATTGGCAATCAAATCCCATGATCCGGGCACAGCGACGAACTTGTGCGGATAATTCGTGGTAGCCGCGAACGTGCCGTCTTCTTT
>QMLW01000251.1 GCA_003646935.1 Deltaproteobacteria bacterium | reverse complement strand
GGCTAACCTATCCGAAACCGTGAGGCTCAAAGATTGTCAAGCCATCCCGTGGGAAAAGGGGCTGGATATGATCTGAAAGGCTTCCGGCAACAACACAGAATTCATCCATGAGGAGCCCACCTTGCCTGCATTCATCCCCGGCTAAACCGGCGATTTTGCGGTCGGGGTAAACGCAAGCAAGGATAAAAAGAGCCGCTGACAAGAAGAACGGTTGTGCAAGCCAGGCGTGCAATGTCGCGGATTGGTGTCAGAAAGCTTGTTATTCCGGAGCTGATGTTGCGGGGTATCTTGGTATTTCAAAGCCTTGAGTCACGCAAATGATTTCAACGGGCAGGAAACCGGATATAGATGACATCAATTTGGATTTGTGAACGCTCTGTATGAACGCACCATATCTTTTCAATATGCTCCAATGAAGTATGGATCTTTAAAGATTTGTTTCAAAATTTCTTCGCTCTCTTTTGTTAAGGTATTATTATCTCCTGTTTTCATATTTACAATATTCCAATAAATCACTGCTTTTATTCCCGGCCAAGACTTTATGGTGTTATATGCGTCCAGTAAATATTCATCCTGGCTGTTTCCATGGGCCTTTGAAATTTCTGTTATCTGCATTGGTTTGTCAGGATGTTTTTTACGCATACGCTTGTAGGTGTAATGTGACAATTCATGGAACGATTTATTGTAAGTATAATTGGAGCTTTCAGGATTCGTAACGAACATACCAATCCAATCCACATATTGGTCGCCTGGATAGAACAACTCTGGATCTAGTGTTGCACTAGGGAAATTTTCTTTCGGGTTTATCGTCCAAACCCACGTTGCGTATTCATTGGCCCCATTGTCTTCGAATATCTGCCACATATACCTCCATAGCTTTTTAACATCACCAGGCCATCTGCCCTTCCAAGGCCTGAGTTCTATACAGGTACTATTCATTTCATACATTGTGCTTACAAGAATAGGTTTGCCATATTTAAAGATGGCTTTGGCGTACTCTTCGAGGCTCTCTTTAAACCATTTATTTCCCACAAGATTCTTGAAACCGTAAAGGTCGCAATCATAAGTGATATCTCTCCAAACAAAGGGAATTGCTTCTGCGGTTTCTGATTCCACATACTCTTCCACAAAGTCAGGTGAAGTTTGCATAAAACATGGAGAAAATATTTTATGTCTTTTTCCAAGTTTTGATTCGTAATAATCAGTACTTAAGCCATGAAAGCCGATATAGCACCCATTTTCAGGAGGCTGCACCTTATGCCCCCTCAAAGGGGGATAAACAACAGGAGCTTGTTCTTTGAAGGTAATTGTTGCGCAGCCAGCTAAAATTGACTCAAGCCCTAGAGCACCAACTCCTGCCAATGCAGCAGCTTGACCAGTTTTTTTGAGAAAGTCTCTTCGGGTAATGGTCTTTCTTGAACATTTACCTGAGATCATTGTATTATTATGCTCCTATGAAGTAAGCGTCTTTCAAGATTTCTCTCAATGCTCCCATACTATCTTTAATTAATTCTGTTTCAAAACGGGCAGGAAAGCATTCCCAGTAAATTATTGAATTGATAAGAACTCCCTTTTTGTGGATCAAAGTATAGGCGATTTTGTCTTGTGTGTCAATGGAGAAGGAGGCCCATGTGATTGTTGGTTCATGATTGAATCCTCCTTATTATGATATTTTGAGGAGATATATTTTTTCCCCTCACCTATAGAAGGTTAGATAATTATCGATGAGCGGAACCGAATTATTCGCCCCTCACTGTAAGAAGGTTAGTTTATTCAGGAGGTAGTTGCTGGAATCAGGACGGAATAAATGGATGTAGGTGTGATCTGATATGAACGACATTGAGTGAAGTGATTAAGGAAGGATCTTGTACGCAGCTAGGATTCGGGGATTAATGAGAAAGGATGACTTAACAAGGCATTACTGCCAGGCACTGCCAGGCAGTCGTGGGCACGAGATCTCCATCATGCACTTATGATACTATTAGATTTTGAAGATCGACTGCCAGGATTGCGATTTGCCGAGACCTTATGCATTTTCCCAGGGGATGCCCAACAAGTCGAGTGCTTCCTCAAGAAGATCGGAGGGGTGCATTCGAAAGACACACTCATCGTCAAGGTAAAAATAAATGCTGTCACTGTCTACTATAAGACAATCACCATTTGCTGGGTTTGCTTGAATCTCCCCTTTATCAAGGGCCTCTTTTAACTCCTTAAGGCTTTTATACTTCATCTCCATCTTTACTTGTCATTCGAGTCAGAGCCCACCTTATGTGATGAAGTTTGATTATAAAGTTGAATTTCTTTTGTTATCACTTTTTCTAACAATTTTTTAGCTTCTTTTAATAGCTGAATATCTTCTTCCTCTAATCTTGTTCTCCTGCGATGTATTATTTTGGATCTAATTTCATAAATGGCCTCAAATGTTTCTTTAACTTTGGCTCTTTCTTTTTGACTAATTCCAAGTAAATAAGCACACCTATCAGATAATCTATCCTTTATCCGATCTTCCTTTTTTGGGTCACCTAAAAGTGATTCAAGGGCAATTACATACTTGACAAGCTTGAAGGTTTCATTCTCTGTGCTCGCACCCTCAAAATACCATTCTGATGCGGCTTTAATTGCCTCTGCATATTCATCGTCAGAATCTAAGATATTTGTAATAACATTGAATTTATCCTTTAAAATATCCATAGGTGACCTATCCTTTTCGGACTTTGGCACTTTTTCAATATCTGCTCCGCCAATACGTTTGAATTTGTGGTGGGGTTCAGTATCAGATTTAGAAATACTTAACAAATTTATTAAGTCAGCATAGTCTTCCGGAAGCCTATACTTCTCAAGGTATCGAAACACATATTCTCCAGACTTATATTCCCTTAGCTCATCGTCAAGAAAGCCATTCGCTTCACGAGGCCCTATTTTGACACCTTCGTCATCATATTCATCGTATCGAATTCTATCAAATAGCACAATATCACCCTGTGGTTTTTCCCTTTCCAAAAATGGCAACCCTTTAGATGATAGTTCTAAAATTGCTTGTGCTAAAGATAATCCTAATATAACCTTCGCTTTTCGCTCGATTAAATCTATACTTAATGGTTTTCCTCTAAATAATCCACGGAATATGTATCCTGCTTGCTTTATTAAAAGATATGACTTATTTTTCTCAATTGTAATTGCATCTTTATTACTCTCATATTCATTATCGTTTATCCAAAAATTGGATATAATATCTGCTTGGCTCTTTATCAGAAAACAAGACCCATTAATCTTTAAACTATCGTCAATTTCAACTTTTGGAAGCAATATTAAGGCGTAATAGGTCTCTGGGTTAATTATTCTCGAAAGAATTGATTCTGCTAATTCATATAATTCTGGTTCTGAAAGCAATTGAGATAAGTAACCGGCAAAAATAAATAGTTTCAATTTATCATCTTTTTCCTTATTTCTTATTTTTTCATTTAGATTATCATAACTGAGTTTTGAGATAGCTAATTCAGAAATAATAGAGAATATATCGTCTGATTTGTATATTTCAAAAATATCATTTGACTTCTTTTTGTTTAGCGGCTTAAATAGATTACGTATTTTGTTAATAGGTGCAAGAGGAAGTATCAGCTTTGACTTTTCAATATTTGTTATGTATATTTCAATTTCATCGAAAAAAGACTTAATTCTTTCTGTGGTTGCTTTTTTTTCTTGTTCATTCAGCTCGATTGCTTCCATTAATTCACCCCCCATGCTCTTGTTGCTGGCTTTACATTTTGCTTAGAGTTTAAGGCAGTGATCGGAAGTAATTAATATGCGATCAATTCCTTATTATTTAGTAATAGTAGAGATAAAGCAACCTATGCCTCCTCCATCTCCATCTCTTTCATCATTGCCATTACCACCATCTTCTTCAACATTCGTTACATTCACGATACAGGTATCGGTATCTTGCAGCCCTCCATTGTCGGTCACCGTGAGCTGGAAGGTTAAAGCTTCTCCATCTTCATCAACATCAGGGGCAGTGAAGGTAGGCTGGACAGCAGAGGTGTCAGAAAGGGTTACCGATGTTCCGCCAGTCTGGGTCCAAAGATAAGAGGCAATGCCGTCATCCGGATCAGAGGAGTTTGAGCCATCCAGGGTGACCGTCGCTCCCTCATCAACCGTTTGATCCGATCCGGCATTGGCGGTGGGTGGCTCATTCACCCACGTTACATTCACGATACAGGTATCGGTATCTTG
>QMLW01000250.1 GCA_003646935.1 Deltaproteobacteria bacterium | reverse complement strand
TCCAAGTACAAAAAGGTCTCAATTCTCACCACGGGCGTGTTGACCCCCGCCTACCACGCGAGGGTTGCCAAGGAGTACGACAAGTTTAAGTACTGTTTCAGGATAACGGGCGAGGCCAAGTGGATGGTGGTGGGAGAGATCATACCCTGCCTGGTGGACATCGGACAGAGATTTGGGGTGGATAGGTTGTTTATCATGATCCAGGATGTCGCCCATGCGAGGGCAGGTGGAGGTATAATCGCCAAGGTGATGGCAAAGAAAGGGTGGCATGTCATTGGCAAGCCGGAGATCTATCCAACGGGCAGCACGGACTTTTCCATGGGCCTCATTAAGGCCAAGAAGGAAGAGGCCCAGGTCATACTCATCTGGATGGATATGCCCGAGACATCAATACTCCTCAAGCAATGGTATGACATGAAGATTCCCGCCCTTCCCTTTGGATCCATCATTGCCGCTGCTGAACAGCCCGGATTCTGGGATGCTACCGAGGGAAAAGGCGAGTATTGTTTGGCAAACGTGGTCAATGCGGGCAATGCTCCGTCCAATGCCACTCCATGGACCATGAAATTCGTTGAGGCGTATAAGAAGAGGTGGAATATTGAGCCCGAGGGATATGGAACATCAACGAGTTACATGGCACCTTATGTTCTGAAAGATGCTATTGAGAGGGCCGGCTCACTCAAGTCGGAGGCAGTGGTGGAGGCCCTTGAGAAGACCGATATGATGGGCGTGTATGGCAGGATAAGGTTTGACCCGAAGAATCACCAGGTCATCCCTAGCCTTGATCCAGAAGAAGGCGCTGTGGGAACGATTTTCCAATGGCAGGCAAGGAAAAGGGTGGTTGTGTTTCCCAAGAGCATTGCCATGGGGGAGATCCTGCTTCCTCCCTGGATGAAGTAATAAAATTGTTTCGCAATTTTATATAACGTCCGGCACTCAGAACGGACTGAGTGCCGGACTATAATAAGGTGATTCCTGTATGACAGGACTATCAATATTCTGAAATGAAATTATGGACATTTTGATATACGGCACCATCAACAGCATTGCCCTGGCCCTGATGGCCCTTGGCTTTGCTTTGGTGTATGGGATCAGCAGGGTTCCCAATTTCGCCCACGGTGCCCTCTATGTGGTAAGCGGATTCATTACCTGGAGCTTTGTGCGTGCCGCTGGATTGAACTACCTTGTGAGCATTATCCTCGCCATGGTTATCACCGGGGTGATCGGCGCGTTGATCTATCAGTTCGTGCTCATTCGCGTTCGAGGGATGGCCATCTCGGAGATCATCGCCTCCTATGCCATAGGCTTGGCGATCCTAGAGGGATTTCGATGGTGGGGTTTCAAGGGCATGACCTATACGCTTCCCGTGTTTCTAGAGGGAAGCACAGATATTGCCGGTATCCCGGTGGACTTCCATCGATTGCTTGTCGTTGGGATTGGAGGGGTGGTGGTGGCCTTTTTGTGGCTCTTCACGCATTACACGCGAATTGGCCTGGCCCTGCGGGGAATGGCCCAGGATGAGCGTGCTGCCCTGATGTTGGGAATCGACTCGGATTTCATGGCCGTGGTGGCCATGGCCTTTGGCTCCATGCTTGCAGGCCTTGCTGCGGTGCTCCTGCTTCCCCTGGGGAACATCGTGGTTGAGGCCGGGTATAATGTCCTCATTTTGGCGATTGCGGTGTGTATCGTGGGAGGACTGGGAAGTTGGGTGGGGGCCGTGCTCGCGGCTTTTCTCATTGGTTTTATACAAATCCTTACCGTGATGTATTGGGGCGCGCATTATCAGATGGTGGTGGCGCTTCTCGCGATCATCTTCACCCTTATCCTAAAGCCCTCAGGTCTCTTCGGCCAGCAAAAGGAATTGGAGGAAAGGGTTTAGCCTGTGGACATCGGAGAGCGTAGAAAGGAACGGCTTGATAGGGGCATTAAGGTGCGTACGGACGGCATTTATGCATTGATGTCCCTGAGGGAGCTCTCCTATCTGACTGTTCCGAGGCTGGTGTTTATCCTGGGGATACTGATCCTTCCTCTCGTGATGCCCAGCATGTACTGGCAGCGGGTGATCTCGATCGTCTGTATTTACGCGTTGCTGGCCCTGAGCTTTGATTTTTTGGCTCATTTTGCGGGGCTGGTTTCCCTGGGAGGGGCCTTTTTCATCGGTACCGGAGGGTATATAGCCGCCATATTGAACACCTCGTTCGGCCTTCCAACCATTGTAACCATCCCCATCTCTACCCTGCTCGGCGCGGCTATTTGCACCCTGCTTTTACTGCCATGTCTGCCCTTGAGGGGCGTCTATTTCGCTATTGTGACCCTCATGTATCCTCTGGTTTTCGCGCGCATCATTGAGGCCCTGAATATCTTTGGAGGGACCGATGGCATTATGGGTGTGGTCAGTTTCCCCAACCGCTGGGTCGAGCAGTACTTTATGCTCACGATGGTGCTCCTGTTTCTTTTTGGTATGCGACGGTTGGTAAACCTGGATATCGGATTAGTGTTCCGGGCGGTTAAGGACAATGACCAGGCGGTAAGGGCCTCGGGAATGAGCATCACCCACTACAAGGCAATTGCCGTCTTCATAGCCTCGGCCATGGGATGCCTGGGAGGTGCCTGTCTCGTGCACATCTACATGTGGTCGGGTATCTCACAGTTCGCCTTGGATTTTTCCATTATTCCCATTGCTGCAACAGTGATCGGCGGCGCGGGCACTCTGGTGGGGCCGATTTTGGGATGTTTCATCCTGGTTCCTATCTCGGAGCTGTTGAGGGCGTTTGGCACCCTGAGAATCGTATTTTACTCGCTCATACTCGTCGCATTCATCGTTATCAGAAGCGAGGGGATTATGGTGTATGGCCAGCGAAAATACCATCAGTTTGAGAGGTGGGTCAAGGTATGAGCGATCATTCTATTCTTCAGATTCAAGGAGTCACAAAGGCATTCGGTGGGATTTTAGCGCTGAATGGGGTGAGCTTTGATGTTCATGAGGGTGAGATTGTGGGCATAATCGGCCCGAACGGCTCAGGCAAGACTACGTTGATAAACTGTATTACTGGATTTATCAAGATGACCTCGGGCAAAGTGTTTTTCCGTGGCAGGAATATCAGCGGCAAACCAGCGCACAAGATCGCTGACATGGGGGTGACCCGTACATTCCAGATCATGAGGCCTTACTACAGCTTGCCCTCGTATAAAAACCTTATCATCCCGCTTTTTTCACCACGGGCAAGGCGAACAGGCGGTTGGAGAGGTGGTGGAAAATTAGGAGACCGCGATACCGTAGGTATTGACATCTTGGAGGAGATCGGTTTCGAGCGGGATTCATTTGTTCCCTATAAGATTGCCTCCACCCTTCCCACTGGATACCTGAAACGCCTGGAACTCGCCCGATGTCTGGCTTTGAAGCCGGAGATCATCATCTGTGATGAGATATTCTCAGGGTTGAGTATGAGCGAGATCGCGAGCATGGTCCCCCTCATAGAGCGGCTGCAGATGGATGGGATCACGCTGCTTATGATTGAGCATCGATTGCGGGAGTTATTCCGGGTTGCCAATCGAGTCATCGTGTTGAACTTCGGGGAAAAGGTGATTGAGGGAATTCCTGAGCAGATCATGGCCGATGAGCAGGTCAGGGAGGTCTATTTCGGGTCAGAGGAGGTTGAGGAGGTTATGAGCCATGCTTGAGGCTGTCGGCCTTATGGTATTTTATGAAAATATGCTTGCCCTCAATAACGTAAGCATCAAATGTGAGGAGAAACAGATCGTAGGGGTATTCGGGGCCAATAGCGCGGGGAAATCCACCCTCATGTACACCCTTTCCGGTATCATGGAGGATATTAAGAAGAAGGAGGACATGGCTGGCGGTGAGAGGATCACCGTGCTCGGGAAGATTCGATACTTGGGGCAGGATATCATGGGGCTCAAGCCAAGCGAGCGGGCCAGAAAGGGGGTCATCCTTTGCCCGGAGAGGCGTAGGATCTTCGTTGAGAGCAACGTGTTGGAAAACCTGCGTATCGGTGCCTATCTGGCCTCGCCAACCCAGGCCAGGGAGAGCTTGAAGTATGTATTCACGATATTTCCGGCCTTGGAGAAGATCAAGAAGAGGGTGGGAGGATTTTTGAGCGGGGGTGAGCAGCAGATGCTGGCCATTGGAAGGGCACTCATGGCCCAACCGAGGTTGCTTCTTCTCGATGAACCGCTGCTCGGCTTAAGCCCCTTGATACAGGTACTGCTGGTT